>CALBUB010000016.1 GCA_937967955.1 uncultured Bacillota bacterium
ACTACATAAATGCCTCACGGCGGCGGGACCGCACAGGATTTTCACCTGTTTCCCTTTTAATGCTAAAAGCAACCTATACTGCCTGTTATTCGATTGTTATGCTACTTTAATAATACTATAATTTTCATTACTTATCAATAAAAATTTTAGTTTAGTCTTTACACAGAACATATGTTCTGATATAATACCCTTAAGGAGGAATTAATATGGTAAAAAGGCTTATATTTCATATTGATGTTAATTCTGCCTATTTATCCTGGGAAGCTGCATATAGGTTACAACATGGAGAAAAGATAGATTTGAGAAGGATACCTTCTGTTGTAGGAGGTGATGAAACAAAACGGCACGGAATAGTATTGGCCAAATCTATACCTGCAAAAAAGTGTGGAATCAAAACTGGAGAAAGCTTATATTCAGCAAGGCAAAAATGCCCCAATCTAACAGTAGTACCTCCTAATTACATATTATATATGAAGGCTAGTAATAGTATGATAACTTTGCTAAAAGAGTATTCTCCCCTTGTACAAAGATATTCTATTGATGAAGTGTTCATGGATGTATCCCATATAAAGAACAGGGACTTTTTAGATATAGCCTATGAAATAAAAGAAAGGATAAAAAGCGAACTAGGTTTTACAGTAAATATAGGTATAAGTTCTAATAAGCTATTAGCTAAAATGGCTTCCGACTTTGAAAAACCAGATAAAATCCACACTTTATTCCCAGCTGAAATACAGGAAAAAATGTGGCCTCTGCCTGTAGAAAAGCTATTTATGGTCGGCCCTAAAACTAAGAAAAAGTTAAATGGTAGAGGAATATTTACTATAGGTCAGCTGGCTAAACTGGATAGGGAATACATATACTCCTGGCTGAAAAAACCAGGGATAATAATTTGGGAATATGCAAATGGCATAGAAAATTCTCAAGTAGGAAACAACTCTGAAGCTGTAAAATCTATAGGCAATTCAACTACTACTTCCTATGATGTGGATAATAGAAAAGAAGCCCATATGTTTTTATTAGCTTTATCAGAAATGGTAGCTATGAGAGCTAGAAACATAGGAAAAGTAGGAAAGGTAATATCCATATCCATAAAAGATGAAGACTTTTATTCTTGTTCCCACCAGAAGAAATTAGATGTGGCCACCAACTCTACTAAAGTAATATATGAAACGGCTAAAAAGCTATTTGATGAAATTTGGGATGGAAAACCTATAAGGCGTTTTGCTGTTAGCATATCTGAACTTCACTCGGATAAATTTCTCCAATTATCCCTATTAAATAAGCATAAAGAAAAAGAAGAAAACTTAGAAAAAACCATAGATAAAATAAGGAATAAATACGGCTATAATTCCATAATCCGCTCCTGTTTTCTTCATTCAGGCATAAAACCCATTATTGGTGGAGTAACAACAGAAGAAGAATATCCTATGATGTCTAGTATTATCTAGTATTATATAGGAGTGATATCCTATGAAAATATTGATGAAACCAATAGAGATGATTGCTTGGTTCAACTTAAAAGAAAAACCAATACCCTTAAGGTACAGAATTATAGATGAAAACAATAGATACCGGGTAATTAAAGTAGATAAAATTATATTTGCTGAAGAAGAAAAGCTAGCAGGCAATAGGATGATTCTCTACAGATGTATGAGCAGAATCAATAATTTAGAAAGAATATACGAATTGAAATACGAAATAGATACTTGCAGATGGTTCCTTTATAAAATTTAATTTCATATTTTCCTATTCTTCGACACATACTAAACAGGAACAAAGGAATAACAAGAGAGGATGAAAGCCATGGAAAATCCAAAATCACTAAAGGAGATAATAGAGCAGGCTAAAAGGATCGATGAAAATAATTTCAACAATCTCCAATACTTAAACAGCATAAATATGCTCCTTGCATCTAATGATTTAGGTACCACTAAAGACGAAAACTTAAGCAAAAAGTTTAATGAATTAAACAGCAAGATGGAAGATGTAAACAAATTGACAGCAGAACTATTAGAAGAATTATCTAGAAGGCATAACTAAGTGATGGAGACTGTCTCCATCACTTTTATTTTGTGCCATTATATACCATGATATTTTATTGCCAGACTTTTTAAATAAAAAAGGATTTTATAAATACATATAGAATATAATATAACAGGTGATGAATATGACAAATGTAAAAAAAATAAAATCTACAAATAAGAAATATATATCAAATGAAAAGCTAATAGCCCAATATCAAGAAAGTGGAGATTTGAGTATAAGGAACAAAATCATATTAAACAACATTGGCCTAGTATATTCAGCAGCAAAAAAGAAGATAAAAAACCATAGCTGTTTTACTATAGAGGACCTGGTACAAGAAGGCATCATAGGTATGATAAAGAGTATAGAGAAATTTGATGTAACAAAAAATACCAGCTTTTCCACCTATGCTTATTATTGGATTTCCCAGCAAATGGATAGGGCCATAATGAACAATGGCTATTTAATACGCTTGCCTGCATATATCTATGAAAAACTAAGTACCATTTCACGAATTGAAAACAGCTTCTTAGCTGAAAATGAAGAAATCGATGTGGAACTTTTGTGTAGTCAAACTAATATAACAGAACAAGAGTATTACACTATAAGCTCCTACAAAACTAATTATTCCTACTTTACTTCTCTTAACTCAACAGCTAGTATAGATTCTGATGAAAACTATGCTGAACTTCAAGACTATATTCCCTGTCAAGATTATTCCATTGAAGACATAATAGTTTCCCATGACCTAAAAGAACAAATTAAAAAGATACTTGCTTCCTTAACTCCTAAAGAAAAGGAGGTATTGGAGCTTAGATTTGGTTTAAATGGTAAAGAGCCTATGACATTAGAAGCCATAGGTAATAAATATAATTTAACCAGAGAAAGAATTAGGCAGATAGAAAACAAGGCCTTGAAAAAAATAAGAAGGCTTAACTCTAATAACGGCCTTAAGGATTTTCTTCTTGAATGTTAGCATTTTCAAAAAATTGAATCCTTTCCTCGACCGGCGGATGGGTATAGTACCATATTTTATATATCTTGCTTGGTCTAGGAATACTTAAATTGCCTTCACTTAGCTTTAGCATGGCAGAAATGGCTGCCTCCCTGTCTTGGGTCAAATATATTTCAAAAGCATCGGCTTCCCTTTCCATCTGCCTAGATACAAAGTTCATAATTGGATTTGAAAAAAACATATAAAAGTTCAATACTAATATTATTAAAGGCAAGGAGGCTATATCATAAAGTTTCCTAAAACCAAAGCTTCCATTAGAATTTACAAGGAGCCAATTGGAAGTTACATATAATAAATACATTATAAGTACTGCAGCTAAGCCCCCTATTACTACAGATTTCCATATGTGTCCCTTTACATAATGACCTATTTCATGGGCACTAATAGCCAATACCTCTCCCCTTTCCAAATTATTAATAGTAGTATCCCACAGAACTATTCTTTTAGAAGAAAATATTCCCGTCATATAGGCATTCATAGCCTTTGTATCCTTACTTTTATCTACTTGGAAAACTTGTGCATCTCCAACCCCAGCTCTTTCTAAAAGCACCTTTATATCCTTCATTAACTCCTCATCTTCTAAAGTAGTATATCTATTAAATATTGGATCAATATAAGTAGGAGAAATGAAGGTAACAAATGCAATTATTGGTATGGCAAGTAGCCCTAAATAAAGCCACCATCTATTAGGACTTATTTTCATAATATAATAGGGAAACCAAACTACTAAGGCAAGGACTATAGTATTTAAGATAAATCTTTTAAAAGTTAACTCTAACCATCTATATAGGGTCTGATTTGATAAACTAAATCTATGGGCTAATACAAAACTGCTATAATAGCTTGTAGGCAAATATATTAAAAGGTCTATAATTGAAAAGATTATCACATATATAACTCCTGTTAAAAACAGTCCCCTTCCATTGCCTCTTGCAAATATCTCTATCCTTTTAGATAAGCCAGTAATGAGAAATACAAGGGGAACTAAAAACTTAATCAATAAATTTATAGCCCATACTTTAAGAATAGACCTTCTATAGTCATATATCCTATCTGGAATATTAGGATATTCAGGCCTTAAACTATCCATATTCCTGTATTCACTGATAAGGATAAACCCAATAAATAATATGAGAAAAATAAAAAATGTGATAATAGATAAGGTTAGTCTCCTTGTCATATTATTCCTCCAAGCATATATTTAACCTACCTAATATCTATATACAATATGGACTTATATTATGCAAACAATTTCTGCCTTATTTTGTTTAAAAATGTGTATTTGCTCAATACATTTGTATATTTCTAAAAATAAAAAATCCCCATATGGGGATTTTATAAGTCAATCTTTCTGTCTATTAAATAGCCAGTTGCTAAAAATAAACCAACTGTTTCTACTATGCTATAAATTATTGCTGCTATGTTTGTTATTAGTCCACTAGCATTGGCACTTACTGATATGCTGCTGTCGTTAAATTCCATATGGAATCTATTTAGTGTATCCATAGTTCCTATTTTAAGAGTATCCAAGTCTATATAATAGGGAAATGCTTGAGAAACATAGGCTAGGCCATAGGCTAATACTGCATTTAATATTAAAAATATTATAAACCATAGTCCACCTATTCTTTTATTTCTAAAGGTAATCCTGCTAATGGCCATTGAAAAGTATACTACTACCAGCATATTAACTATACTAAAAATAGAGTATACTATAATGAATAATATATACCTTATAGATATTATGTGAAATAGGCTTGAAAATAGCTCTGAAATACTCACTTCAATTGGTGCAAATATAGATACTAATATTATATTGTATATTCCAATGACAACTGCTAAGACCATAAACCATAGGGATGCTACAACTAGTTTAGAACCAACAATTTGGTTTCCTGTTAAGGGCAGAGTAAAGGTTAAATAGCCTGTATCTTCATAGAGTTCTTTTCTAAAGGAACCTACTATATATAGGAAAGTAGCAAGGGTCGTACCAAATAGTATTAATACCGATAGAGCAACAAATAGCTGTCCTAAGCCTGATGTTTGATTGGCAGGACGGCTAATATAGTAATACAAAGCAGTAGTAAGCACTAATACTAATGCTAACACACCTAATATATATTTGTAAGTGCCTCTTATTTCATATTTCATATATTTAAACATTAAAATACCTCCTTATTCTCCAAATACTTCTTTATAAATATCATCTATTTGTTTGCCTTTTTCTTCCCTTAATTCTTCAGCATTACCCTGAAGAACTATTTTACCTTCCTTTAAAAACACTACTTCATCTAAAATACTTTCCATATCCCTTACTAGATGGGTTGTTATTATCATTGAGCTTTTATCGTTGTAGTTGTTTATAATAGCATCTAAAATCTGCTCCCTAGCAACTGGGTCTACTCCTGCTATTGGTTCATCAAGAATATAAAGCTTTGCATTCCTTGATAATACTAAGGATAAATTTAATTTTTCATGCATTCCCTTTGAAAGGGAATCTATTTTCATACTTTTATCTAAGTTCATAAAAGCTAAAATATCATTAAATTTCTCTTCAGCAAAATCAGAGTAGAAGTCCTTATATAAATTCATAGCATCTTCTATTCTCATCCATTTATATAAGAAGTTTCTATCAGGTAAATAGGATACTACTCCTTTAGTATATACTCCAATTCTTTGTCCATCTATGAGAACTTCTCCTGAAGTCTGTCTTAAAAGACCTACTAATATTTTTATTAAAGTAGTCTTTCCACTTCCATTTGGTCCTAGTATTCCAACTACTTTTCCTTCTTCTATGTTTAAGTTAATATTGTCTAAAGCCTTTTTATTAGAATACTTTTTAGTTAAATTCTTAATCTCAACTATATTTTTCATTATTTGTCCTCCTTCTCAAGCCATTCTAGTATAATATTCTTTATTTCATCAGAACTAAAGCCTAGTCTACTCATATCTTCAAAAAACTTATTTACTATTCCCTTTGCCATATCCTTTCTTAGGCTTTTTATTACCTGTTTATCTTCCGTTGCAAAGGTACCCATTCCTCTTTTGGTAAAAACTAACTCTTCTCTTTCCAACTCCTGATAGGCTCTCTGTATTGTATTAGGATTTACTCTTAATTCCTTTGATAATTCCCTTACTGATGGCAATTTATCACCTCCATTTATTTCTCCAGAAGCCATCTTGCTCTTGATTAAATTCATTATCTGCATATATATGGGCAAATTTTCGTTAAAGTCCATCTTGTCACCTCACATGCTCATGTGTTAGTGTATTAATTATATAGTACACTAATATATTATGATTGTCAATTAAAAAGTATACAAAAAATTAAAAAACCTTGCAGCTTTTTTGCTACAAGGTCTTGCTTTTAATGTATTTTTTAACTTTACTCATGTATCCATGGCTTATCTTTTGTATTATTTCATTGTTTGCAGAATTTAATTTTATATTATCAATAGTGGATATAGGAAGTACATTTACTGATGTGCCTGACATAAAGGCTCCATCTAAATGGGGTATTTCATCCACATGGGTATTTTCTTCTACTACTTCTATATTTAGTTCTTCACACACTTGTAGTATATACTTCCTAGTTATACCTAATAGAACAGTTCCTTTTGGTGCAGTATATATCCTATCTCCTTTCACAAAAAACATATTAGACCTACTACCTTCAGTAACGTATCCATTACTGTTAACCAATAAAGCCTCAAAGGCCCCTTTCTTCTCTAATTCCCTATTAACTTTTTCCCTAAAGGAACTTTGCTGAACTTTTGCATTGGGATTTTCCCTTTCATGTTTGTACAATATGGTATGGATTCCTTCTTTATAATATTCTTCTGGAGGATAAAAGCTTTTTATAAAATATGCAAACAGTAAGGGACTTTCCCCTCCATTACTATATAGGAGCTTCACATTTAAATTTTCTTCTCTGTTCTCTTTTATTAATCTCCTTATATCTGTCTCAATTTCTTCATCTTCCCTATGAATGCGAATGTTTAACAGCTCTGCTGATTTTCTCATCCTTTCTAAATGGTCTTCTAAAAATAAAGGTACTCCTTCAATGACCCTAATTACCTCATATATGATTGGTTCTTGTACCTTTTGGAAGGGTTGGTAATCAGAGATTGGTTTTAAACTTCCATTTACTATATAGTATTGTTTTATAGCTTCATTTTTCATTTATATCCCCCTTTTTAAGCTACTGTTCTTGTAAAGTTTTTATATTCTCTATGGCTATATTCCTTTTTATCTTTAATAATTCTATACTATTGCTATCTAGTGCCTTTTGCATGTCACCTATGGCCAAGGATAGTTTTTCTAAATCCTTTACTTTGTCATCTTTTAATTTTTGTCTTATCCTTACTGTAGGTTCTTGGGTTTCATTTAATAGTCTACTTGCTTCCTCCTTATTTCCATTCTGAGCTAATATGAAGGCCTGGTGTACAGAATGTTTTACTCTGGATAGATCTCCTCTAATTTCATCTTTATATAAATCGAAAAAGACTGCTAAGGAATTAAAAGCTTTACTTCCAGCATCTAAAATTCCATTTATATCCCTATTTTCAATAGCAACTGTTAAAGCATTTAGATTCCTTTTAAATTCATCTCCTTTATCAGATGTGGCTCCTCTATCCAGCCCTTCCACCTCATAGTCGTTCCAGCTCTTATGGATATCTCCAAGTTTCTTATCTATTTCCTGCCATTTACTAATAAGCTCTTCTTCTTTAGTTTTTGTAGCCTGCTTGTCACTTTCTTGGTCTTGGTTTTGTTTTTGTTGGTCTTCACCTTGCTGCTGTCCATCTTGCCGTTGTCCTTCCTGGGATTCTTCAGCATTCTGCTTATCCTTTTTTTGAGCTTCTTTCTCTTCTGAACTAATAACCTGGAACTCTGATTCTGTTAATTTTATCATCTCTTCTATGGAGTCTATAGATTGTAGAAGACTATCTAAGCCGTCTGATACCTTGACTAAAGTCTCAGGGGCTCTTTCCTTTTTTTCTATACCTTTAACCTGTTCATTCTTTTTAGGTGCACAGGCTGATAATAAAATAAGTAGAATTATAGCTAATACTAAGTAAAAACTCCTTCTCAAGCTTATCACCTCTTAGGATAGTTTATCCCTTAATATATTTTTTTATCCTCCCAACTACAATATAGGTGATAGCAATCTTGAGAAGGCCTCTTTTAGTTTTATAATATTAGATCTATTTTGATAAATTTCAATAGTTATCTCTTTGCAGTGCTCTAAATCTTTATTAAATTGTTCTACCATCCTCCTATTTACATCTTCATCATATATGAAGGCATTTACTTCAAAATTAAGCTTAAAACTCCTTATATCCAAATTAGCAGTACCTATAGAACTGATAAAGTCATCCATTATAAAAGTTTTACAGTGTAAAAAGCCATTTTCATAAGTATAAAATTTTACTCCTGCCTCTAAAAGCTCCCCCACATAGGAAAGGCCTGCCCAATATATAAAGGGATGGTCTGGCTTGCAAGGTATCATTATCTTTACATCTACTCCTGAAAGGCCAGCAACCTTTAAGGCATCATATATACTATCATCTGGAATAAAATAAGGAGTTTGTATGTATATTCTTTTTTTAGCTTTAGTAATCATGCTGAAATAGCCATCTTTTATACTAGCCCACTGGGAATCAGGACCACTGCTTACTATCTGTACTCCAGCCTTACCACTGCCTACTTTTGTAGGGGATGCAATATCAAAAGCACTATCATCTTTCGCTGCAAATTTCCAATCCTTTATGAATTGCCACTTTAATTCTTCAACAGCAGAACCTTTAATCTTTATATGGGTATCTCTCCAAAAGCCAAATTTTTTCGATAAACCTAAGTATTCATCTCCTATATTAAAGCCTCCAATATAAGCTTCTTCTCCATCGATTATGCATATCTTCCTGTGATTTCTGTAATTTATCCTAAAAGCAAAATAGGAAAGAAAAGGAGGAAAAAATACTGCTACTTTTCCTCCTGCCTTTTTAAATTCTCTAAAATAATCTCTGGCTAATTTTCTTCCTCCCATACCGTCATAGAGGAATTTAACGTCTACCCCTTCTTTTACCTTATCTGTCAAGGCAGCAATTAGCTTTCTGCCTATATTATCACTTCTTACAATATAATATTCTAGATATATATATTTTTTAGCTTTAGATATACTTTTTAAAAGGGCAGCAAATTTTTCTTCACCTGAGAAAAATAGTTCTATTTCATTGTCCTCAGAAAAGTATGATTGATTAGCTAAAATATGCATATTTATAAAGCTTTCATATTCTGCTGTTTTATGGTTAGAAAACTTATATATATCTTTTTTTATTCTTTCTCC
Organism: uncultured Bacillota bacterium; assembly: GCA_937967955.1. GTDB lineage: Bacteria > Bacillota > Clostridia > Tissierellales > Tepidimicrobiaceae > JAAYHX01. The sequence goes on from CALBUB010000016.1 coordinate 9,390, forward strand.
CTGGCATAAAACCTTTTCTCTAATATGCTTATCCTCTTCTTCTTTTAACTGGAACAGCCTCTTTTTATTAAAATCTTGGCCAAGAAATAGATAAAGTATAAAACCTATTCCAGGTAGAAAAATTATTACCATGAACCATAGCCAGGTAGATGTGGGGTTTTTTCTCTGAGAGAATACTATTAGTATTGCAAATAACATATTTAGCCAAAAATTATTTCTTAACAGCCATATATAGCCATCTACTATAGCTTCCATATTATCACCATTAAACCAGTTTAACTATGCTTTTTTGCTTTATGCCTCTTATTTGAGTCTAATATTTTCTTCCTTATTCTTATATTTTCAGGAGTTACTTCAACCAACTCATCATCCTCTATAAACTCAAGGGCTTCTTCTAAGCTCATCTTTTTAGGAGGGGATAATCTTAAAGCATCATCTGAGCCTGCAGCCCTAATATTAGTTAAATGTTTCTTTCTACACACGTTTACTTCAATATCCAGCCCTTTTGAACTTGCCCCTATAACCATTCCAGCATATACTTCAGTCCCTGGGGAAATAAACAATACTCCCCTCTCCTGTGCTTGATAAAGGCCGTATGTGGTGGCTTCTCCTGTTTCGTGGGCAATAAGGGAACCTTCTTTTCTTGTGGGGATGTCTCCTTTATAAGGAGCATAGCCATCAAAAACGGAATTCAAAATTCCATTACCTTTAGTATCCGTCATAAATTCTTGACTATAACCAATTAAGCCTCTAGCTGGTATAGAAAATATGAGTCTAACATAGCCTCCCTTAGCTTCCGACATGCTAATAAGCTCGCCTTTCCTTCTGCCTAATTTTTCTATAACTGCACCAACATATTCTTCTGTCACATCTATATATACTCTTTCCATTGGTTCAAGTTTTCTTCCTGCATCATCGTATTTATATAATACTACAGGCTTAGATACCTGAAACTCATAACCTTCCCTTCTCATGTTCTCGATTAAAACAGAAAGATGCAACTCTCCCCTACCAGACACTTTAAAAGCATCAGTAGAATCGGTTTCTTCTACCCTTAAGCTTACATCTGTTTGTAATTCCTTAAATAACCTATTTCTCAACTGCCTAGAAGTAACATATTTTCCTTCTCTACCAGCAAAGGGACTGTCATTGACTGAAAAAGTCATGGCTATAGTAGGTTCAGATATCTCTACAAAGGGAAGGGGTTCAGGATGAGCTACATGACATATAGTATCTCCTATATTTATTCCTTCTACTCCTGTTACTGCAATTATGCTGCCTACAGTTGCTTCCTCAACCTCTACCCTTTCCAAACCTTCAAATTCATATATATTTGTAATTTTAACTTTCTTTTGGTAGTCCTTCTTTTTCTCATTGACAATTATAGCCTCTTGGTTTACCCTTATTTTGCCTCTTTCAATCTTACCAATTCCAATTCTTCCTACGTAATCATTATAATCTATGGTAGAAATCAATACCTGTAAAGGTCCCTCCGTATCCCCTTCTGGTGCTGGAATATGCTTTATAATGGCTTCAAATAAATCTTTCATATCATTTCTATTTATATTCAAATCATAAGTGGCATATCCTTCCTTGGCTGAAGCATACACACAGGGAGAGTCTAAATATTCTTCACCAGCTCCCAGCTCTATGAACAATTCTAATACCTCATCAACTACTTCCTCCGGTCTAGCTTCAGGCCTATCTATTTTGTTAATGCAAATAACAGCAGGTAAATCTAATTCTATTGCTTTTTTAAGGACAAACCTGGTTTGAGGCATAGGCCCTTCATAAGCATCAACAACTAATATTACTCCGTCTACCATCTTTAGAACCCTTTCCACCTCGCCACCAAAATCAGCATGGCCAGGAGTATCTACTATATTAATCTTTATTCCCTTATAGTGGATGGCTGTATTCTTAGCAAGAATAGTTATGCCTCTTTCTCTTTCTATTTCATTAGAATCCATAACCCTTTCTTCAACCAACTGATTTTCTCTAAAAATTCCACTTTGTTTGAGTAAACAATCTACTAGAGTAGTCTTACCATGATCCACATGGGCGATTATAGCTATATTTCTAATATCGTCCCTTGTTACTTTCATACCTTTTCACTTCCTATTCCTTAACTATTTTGATTCTTGCAAAAGCAATTTTATCACAATATAAACTGTAATTACAACAAAATACATGACAGGTTAAACCTGTCATACTTTGGATTTTGTTATATGTTTTATCGCCACTACCCTGTTTTTGTCAATATAAAACTCATCAGATAAGCCATCTACAATGACAAGCCCTCTTCCACAACATTTTAACTCTTCAGGGTCATAGGAAGAAATATCGTAATCTATACCTGGGCCTTCATCTACTACTTCAATCTTCAAACAACCATCCTCCATAGCTAATAAAAGATATACATTTTTACTTATATCACAACAATTGCCATGGATAACTCCATTTACAATCAATTCATTAATTATTAGTCGCACATCAAACATTATGTCCTGGTCATCAATAACCTGCCTTAAATTGTTTAGTGCCTTGTCTATAAAAGCCTTTACATCATTTAAACTGCTACACACGGAACCTTTGAATATTAATGCCATCTAACTCACGCCTATCCCTATTATTTTTTCTATTATAATTTTACCCATATATATTTCCCTTAACCTATAATGGGAATATTTATTTTACACAACACTATATTACTATTTTAACAAATTTTTATCATTTTAGTTTAAGTATTTCATAAATGGGTAATATTTAAAAAAATACATATGAAAGGGGTATCTATATGGACAGATACGTTTGTGAACCTTGTGGCTACGTTTATGATCCAGAAGTTGGCGATCCAGACAACGGTATAGAGCCTGGTACACCTTTTGAGGAATTGCCAGATGATTGGGTTTGCCCAATTTGTGGCGCATCAAAAGATGATTTTGTAAAAGAAGAGTAAATAAAGAGCAGCCATCCGCTAGGATGGCTGCTCTTTATCTAATACTTGCTTAATTAATGTCCAAAGTTTATCCTTATTTAACTTAGTAACAGCTGAGTAGGGGACGATCAACTCAGGCTTATCTACTCCTAACTTATCTTTTATTATTTTTATATGTTTTTGGAATCTTCCTTTAGATATCTTATCTGCTTTAGTGGCTACTACCAAGCCCCTATAGTTATAAGACTTAATCCAGTTGTACATCATTACATCCAACTCTGTAGGCTCATGGCGTATATCTACTAAGAGTATAATATCCTTTAAATTTTCTCTTGTACTTAAATATTCTTCAATAATACGTCCCCATTTAGCTTGTTCCTTTTTTGAAACCTGTGCATAACCGTAGCCGGGCAAGTCTACCAATCTAAATTTATCATTGATGTTATAGAAATTAATAGTTCTAGTTTTACCAGGTTTACTACTGGTTTTAGCAAGATTCTTCCTATTTACCATAGAGTTTATAAAATTAGATTTGCCTACATTGGACCTGCCAACAAGCACAATCTCTGGCAGGTGGTTACTAGGATATTGGTTTTTGTCTACAGCTATCTTTTCCAATTTAGCTTTTACTATCTTCATGACCTTCTTCCTCTTTCAATAAAGAATGTTCTAAAACTTCATCCATATTTTTCACCAGGATGAATTCTATCTTTCTCTTTATCTTATTAGGAATCTCTTGCAGATCCCTCTTGTTTTCATAGGGTAATATAACCTTCTTTATACCTATTCTATTGGCAGCCAATACTTTTTCCTTTATTCCTCCAACTGGTAGAACCCTGCCCCTTAAAGTTATTTCCCCAGTCATAGCCACATCCTTATTGACAGCCCTATTAGTTAAGGCTGATATGGCTGCAGTAGCCATAGTTATACCTGCTGATGGACCATCCTTAGGAATGGCACCTTCTGGCACGTGAACGTGTATATCCATCTCTTTATAGAAATTGCTATCTATACCAAGCTTATCACAATTAGCCCTTATATAACTAATGCCTGCCATAGCAGATTCTTTCATTACTTCTCCTAATTTTCCTGTTAATTGTAATTTTCCAGTTCCTTTCATACAATTAACCTCAATGGAAAGACTCTCTCCTCCAAAGGGAGTCCAGGCTAGTCCCGTTGCTACACCAACCTGACTTTCTTTTTCAGCCACATCTGGTAAATATTTTTCTTTACCTAAATATTTGGGTATATTATCCCTATTAATCCTTATGGCTGTCTGTCCTGTTTCCACAATATTTTTAGCTACCTTCCTACATATATTAGCAATATTCCTTTCTAGCTCTCTTACACCTGCCTCCCTAGTGTAGTCATTTATTATTTTTCGCACTGCATTTTCTGATATATTCAGATTTTCTTCTTTTAGCCCATGCTCTTTTATCTGTTTTGGAATAAGGTGGTTCATTGCAATCTTTACCTTTTCTTCTTCTGTATAACCACTAATCCTTATAATCTCCATTCTATCTAGTAATGGTGCAGGAATTGTGCTAGTACTATTGGCTGTAGTTACGAATAGAACTTTGGATAAATCAAAGGGCACATCAATATAGTGATCAGTAAATTCCTTATTCTGTTCTGGATCTAGTATTTCTAGTAGGGCACTTGCAGGATCTCCTCTGAAACTACTACTTAACTTATCAATTTCATCAAATAAAAACACTGGATTCTTTGTGCCAGCCCTTCGTATTAGGGAAATTACCCTACCAGGCATTGCACCTACATAGGTTCTCCTATGACCTCTTAATTCTGCTTCATCCTGTACTCCACCAAGGGACATCCTTATAAACTTTCTATTAAGGGATTCAGCAATGGATCTGGCAATGGATGTTTTTCCTACGCCTGGAGGACCTAACAAGCATAGAATAGGCCCTTTTATCTCTTTTGTAAGCTTTCTTATAGCTATAAACTCTAATATCCTTTCTTTAACATCGTTCAAGCCATAATGATCCCTATTTAATATTTCTCTGGCCCTTTTAATATCCGTCTTATCCTTGCTTTCCTTAGACCAGGGAAGCTCTAATAGCCAATCTAAGTAGTTACGTATAACAGTTGTTTCTGGAGAATGTTCTGGCATTCTTTCAAGCTTTTCCACTTCTTTTAGAGCTTTCTCTTTTGCTACAGCAGGCATTTTTGCTTCTTCAATCTTTTCCCTATATTCCTCTATTTCCTTATCAAAGCCTTCATCTTCTCCTAACTCCTTTTGGATTGCTCGTAACTGTTCCTTAAGGAAATATTCTTTTTGTAGCTTAGATATTTGGGTTCTTACACGCTGATTTATCCTTCTTTCTATTTTTAGCAGCTCAATTTCTTCTACTAAAAACTGATGGAGTAGTTCTAGCCTTTCATAAAAATCAAAGGCCTCTAGAATTTTTTGATGGGTTTCTGTTTTAAAGTTTATGTAAGATGAAATAACATCCGCTAATCTACCTGGATCCTCTATGTCGGTTACTGTTAACAATATATCGGCAGCCAGCCTATTGCTTAGTTTCAAATACTCTTCAAAGTCATTTATCACCAATCTCATTGCTGCCTGCATTTCCTTATCAATTTCTATATGGTCAGGCTCATAAGTATACTCATCTATATCAACTTCAAAATACTCGTCATCTCTAACTATATTGACAATCTTCCCTCTATTTATCCCTTCTACCAATACCCTTACGCTGCCTCCAGGCAATTTCAATAGCTGTTTAATCTTACATACAGTCCCTACATGATAAAATTCTTCAACAGTTGGCTCTTCAATTTTGGCATCTTTCTGAGTACATAGAAATATATGAGAATCGTTTACCATGGAGCTATCTAAGGCATTGATAGATTTTTCTCTACCCACATCAAAATGGATAACCATGTGAGGATAAACAGACATGCCTCTTAGCGGTATAAGAGGGATGGTTCTTCTCTGTACATCGTAAAGTTCCTTATCCATAGCTTCACTCCTTTTTTCACTATTGGTTACGGAGAGATGTGGTACATTTCCTGCTCGTTATAAAAAAGGCCCACATTAGTGAGCCTTTTTAAGAAACAGATTCTTCATTGTCTTTTTTGCGAGCTTTATTTTTAGATTTTTTATCAGAGAGAACCAAAGTAGGTTCTGCTCCGGCTTCGATAGTTTCTTTAGTTATTAGACACTTTTCAATATCTCCTCTTGAAGGAATTTCATACATTATATCTAATAGGGTCTCTTCTAGAATACTTCGTAGACCTCTTGCACCAGTTTTTCTCTCTATAGCTTTTCTAGCAACAGCTCTTAAAGCCTCTTCTTCAAATTCTAATTCCACATCATCCATTCTAAATAGTTCTTTATATTGTTTTACTAATGCATTCTTTGGTTTTACTAGAATATCTACAAGAGCCTCTTCATCTAGTTCTTCTAATGTAACAATTACAGGCAATCTTCCAACGAATTCAGGAATTAGACCATATTTTAGAAGATCTTCTGGTTGTATTTTCTTTAACAATTCGCTAGTTGGCTGATCTACTTTGCTCTTTATGTCTGCTCCGAAACCCATAGCTTTAGAACCTATTCTATTCTGTATAATCTTTTCTATTCCATCGAAGGCTCCACCGACTATAAATAGTATATTAGTAGTATCTACTTGTATGAACTCCTGATGGGGGTGCTTCCTTCCTCCTTGAGGAGGTACATTTGCAATAGTGCCTTCAAGAATCTTAAGCAATGCTTGCTGGACTCCTTCTCCACTTACATCTCTTGTAATGGAAGGATTTTCTGATTTACGTGCTATCTTATCTATTTCATCTATATAAACTATACCTTTTTCTGCTCTTTCAATATCATAATCTGCTGCTTGAATTAATTTCAAAATTATATTCTCCACGTCTTCTCCAACGTATCCTGCTTCGGTCAATGATGTAGCATCTGCAATTGCAAAAGGAACGTTTAATATTTTAGCTAGTGTTTGAGCAAGTAAAGTTTTACCGGAGCCAGTTGGTCCAATCATTATTATGTTACTTTTTTGAAGCTCAACATCACTTGACTTTGAAGTTTTCTTATTGATTCTCTTGTAATGATTATATACTGCAACAGCCAATGCTCTTTTTGCCCTTTCCTGCCTAATCACATATTCATCTAAAGTCTCCTTGATCATCCTTGGTACAGGCAGTTCTCTAAACTCATCATCGTAATTTTCTATAAATTCTTCATTAATTATTTCTTGGCAAAGTTCTATACATTCATCACAGATGAATACATTGGGCCCTGCTATAAGTCTGCGTACCTGATCCTGCGACTTTCCGCAAAAAGAGCATCTAAGCTGCTTGTCATCGTGCTTTGACATTATCACACCTCACTTAATTTATTTTCGAGATTTTATTACCTCATCTATTATACCATATTCTTTAGCTTCTTCAGCTGTCATGAAGAAATCTCTATCTGTATCTCTTCTAATTTTATCTAGAGGCTGACCTGTTCTTTCACTTAATATCTTATTTATCAATTCTCTAGTTTGAAGTATTTTTTCAGCATGTATTCTAATATCTTCAGCTTGACCACGAGCTCCTCCTAAAGGTTGGTGTATCATTATATCTGCATTGGGTAATGCAAATCTTTTTCCTTTTGTACCTGCTGCAAGTAAAAAGGCACCCATGCTAGCTGCCATTCCTATGCAAATAGTTGATACATCAGGCTTTATATATTGCATAGTATCATATATTGCAAAACCGGCACTTACAGAACCACCTGGGCTATTTATATAAAGTTGTATATCCTTATCTGGATCTTCAGCCTCTAAGTACAGGAGTTGAGCCACCACTAGATTAGCAGTTACATTGTTGATCTCGTCTCCCAAGAAGATTATTCTCTCTTTTAAAAGTCTTGAATATATATCGTAAGACCTTTCCCCTCTATTGGTCTGTTCTACTACAATTGGCACTAATGCCATGTTATCCCTCCTAAAAAATTAAATAATTTTAGCGTTGCTTACCAACAAATCGATAATCTTATCTCTGATTATACCCGCTTCTAAAAATGATAAATCGCCTTTTTTCATATTTTCCTTAAACTTATCCACATCTTCCTGCTTGTATTCCTTAGCTATTTTTTCTAACTCTTTATCTATATCCTCTTCTGAAGCCTTTATATTCTCTTTTTTACCTATAGCTTCAAGTACTAAATCAGTTTTTATTTTCTTTTCTGCCGCAGGTCTAAGCTGTTCCTTTAAATCCTCTAGCTTAGTATTAGTTAAATTCAAGTACTGCTCTATATCCAAGCCTTGTAGTCTTAATCTGTAATTGAAATCATTTATTTCATGTTCAATTTGATGTTCTATCATAACTTCTGGTATATCTACTTCAGAGCTTTCTACTACTTTATCTACTAGTTTGTTTTCAAATTCTATTTTTTCCCTATTCTTAGCTTCCTTTTCTAGGCGCTCCCTTATACTATTTTTATATTCTTCTAATGTATCGAATTCACTTACATCTTTAGCAAATTCATCGTCTAATTTTGGTAATTCCTTTTCTTTTATTTCGTGTATAACTACTTCAAAAGTAGCCTCTTTACCCCTAAGCTCTTCTGCAAAATAATCTTCTGGGAAAGTCACCTTAACTTCTACTTTGTCTCCTTTTTTCTTTCCTATTAGTTGTTCTTCAAAGCCTGGAATAAAGGTATTGGAACCAAGTTCTAGTCTTTGCTTTTCAGCAGTTCCTCCTTCAAACTGCTCACCATCTATAAAGCCTTTATAGTCTATAGTAAGTATATCTCCTTCCCTAGTTTCCCTATCTGAAGCATCAATAATTCTGGCATTTTGTTCTTGTATAGCCTTTAATTCTTTTTCTACATCCTCGTCCGTAACATTATATTCTACCTTTTCTATTTCTATACTTTCATAATTGCCCAACTTAACTTCTGGTTTTACAGTTACTTCTACTTTTAAAACTACTGGCTTTCCTTTCTCTAAATTCTCTATATCCACTTCAGGAGAATCTACTGGCTCAAGCTCTAAAGTTTCTACAGCCTCTTCGTAAGCTTTTGGCAAGATAATATTTAAGGCATCTTCATAAAATATTCCTTCACCGAAATTTAATTCGATTATCTTTCTTGGAGCCTTACCTTTTCTAAAGCCAGGTATATTAAATTTATGTCTATTTTTCATATAAGCCTGATGAACTGCCTTTTCAAACTCTTCTGCTGAAATTTCAATATTAAAACAAGCCCTATTGTTCTCTTTGTTCTTCAAAGTAAATTCCATTAATATGCTCCTCTCTAACGTATTTTTGATTCCAACTAAAGCTAATTTATTATACCATAAAAAGCCCACTATATAAAAGATTATTATCAATTTTGGCTATGTATATTATATTTTTCCCAAATATGAAAAAACCAATGGCTTAACCACTGGTTTATTGATTGGTGCGGGAGAGAGGACTTGAACCCCCACGTCCGAAGACACTAGATCCTAAGTCTAGCGCGTCTGCCAGTTCCGCCACTCCCGCCTGTTATTATTCTTACATTTTAATTATAGCACTTTATTCTGTTATGTCAATAAAATTTTCATCTATTTATGAGTTTGTACCTTATTATATTATATAGTATGTATGTTTTTATATACTTAATAAAAATATAAACATGATAGGTTCCTAGAACCTATCATATTTATATTTTCTTCCTATGAGTAGACTTTTAAAAGGATTAAAATAGTTACAACTAAGACAATTATCCCAATTAGTACTATAGGCATTATTAACTGGTAAGCTGCTATAATCATTGCTAGTATATCCTCTTTTGTAAAGTTGTAAGGCTCTTCTGCATGTTTTTTATCTATTTCCTTTTTCAGTTCTCTTTCTCTTTCTTTTATATTTATCCTATCAAATTTATTATTATTATTTGGCAAAGTGGCACGCGACAAAATGGCTTCCTCCTAAATCTCTAAATTCTGGTATTTCTTCTTTACATATATCTTCAGCATAAATACAGCGAGTATGGAATTTACAACCTGTTGGTGGATTAGCTGGACTTGGTATATCCCCTTCAAGTATTATCCTTTTCTTCTTCTTTCTTGGATCTGGCTCTGGAACAGCAGAAAGGAGTGCTTGAGTATATGGATGCCTAGGATTATCAAAGAGAGAGTTCTTATCTGCCAATTCCACCATTGTGCCTAGATACATCACTCCTACTCTGTGACTTATGTATCTAACAACACTTAAATCATGGGATATGAACATATATGATATATTATACTCTTCCTGCAAATCATTAAACAAGTTTAATATCTGAGATTGGATTGATACATCTAAGGCAGATACTGGCTCATCTGCCACTATGAAGGATGGATTTAATGCTAAAGCTCTAGCTATTCCTATACGCTGTCTTTGGCCTCCAGAAAATTCATGGGGATAGCGGTTCATATGGTATTTAGCTAAGCCACATTTTTCCATTATCTCTAAAACATAATCTTCTAATTCTTTCCCTTTATTATATATTCCATGTTCTATAAGTCCTTCGCTAACTATTCTAAAAACTGTCATTCTTGGATTTAAGGAGCTATATGGGTCCTGGAAAACTACTTGCATTTGCTTTCTCAGTTCTTTCATCTCTTCCTGATTTGCATTTAACACATTTATTCCCCTAAAAGCAACTTCCCCAGCTGTCGGTTCATATAGCCTTAAAAGAGTCCTACCTAGTGTGGATTTTCCACAGCCAGACTCTCCTACTATCCCTAAAGTTTCTCCTTCTTTAATAAATAGGGAAACGTCATCTACTGCCTTAACTTCTCCAACCTTCTTTCTTAAAAAGCCCTTTGTAATAGGGAAGTACTTTTTTAAATTCTTAACTTCCAACAAAACTTCACTCATTATATTGCCACCTCCTCAGCCCTAAAACAAGCTGACTTGTGTCCTGGAGATACTTCTCTTAGTTCAGGCTGAGCCTCCCTACACTTATCTATTGCATATTTACACCTAGGATGGAAATAGCAACCCTTTGGTAAATAAAATGGATTTGGCACAACCCCTGGTATAGTTTCAAGCCTCTGGCCTTCCTTTGCTAATGAAGGTATGGATGCCATAAGTCCAATAGTATAGGGATGTTTTGGATTTTCAAATAATTCTATAGTTGATGCATCCTCAACTACTTTGCCAGAGTACATAACAATTACATGGTCAGCCATTTCAGCTATAACTCCTAAATCATGGGTTATCAACATTATAGATGTATTCAATTTATCCTTAAGTTCATTCATAAGGTCTAAAATCTGAGCTTGTATGGTAACATCCAAAGCTGTAGTAGGCTCATCGGCTATTAGTAATTTGGGCCTACAGGCTAATGCCATGGCAATCATAATCCTCTGTCTCATGCCACCTGATAATTGGTGAGGATATTCATCGGCTATTCTCTCAGGATTGGGTATGCCAACCATCCTGATCATCTCAATAGCTCTTTCCCGTGCCTCTTTATTATCTAAATTTTGATGGATTTTTAGGATTTCTTCAATCTGATAACCTGCAGTAAATACAGGATTTAAAGAGGTCATAGGCTCCTGGAATATCATAGATATGTTATTTCCTCTTATTTCCCTTATGCGCTTTTCAGATACTTTTGTTAAATCCTCTCCATCAAAAATAATTTCTCCACTAACTATCTTCCCTGGGGGACTTTGTATCAAGCGTAATATGGACATGGCAGTTATACTCTTACCACAGCCAGATTCTCCTACAATACCTAGTGTTTCTCCTGGTTTTACTTGGAATTCCACACCATCTACAGCTTTAACTACTCCATCATCTGTATAAAAATAAGTTCTTAAATCCCTTACTTCTAACAGATTACTCATATCCTATCCTCCTTACTTAGATTTTGGGTCTATAGCATCACGCAGGCCATCGCCAATTAGGTTTATACACATAACTGTAGCAAATATGCATAAACCTGGCGGTATCCATAACCATGGACGATGCTGTAGATTGTACATATCTCTAGCATACTGGATTAGATTCCCCCAGGTTGGCACTGGTGGTGCTACCCCAAGTCCAAGGAAGGATAATGCACTTTCCTGTAATATAGCTGAAGCTACACCTAATGTAGCATTAACCACTATGTAACCAACAGTATTTGGAATTAAATGCCTTAATATTATTCTGGAATTTCTTATTCCTAAAGCTTTAGCAGCAAGTATAAACTCCTGCTCCCTTAAGGATAGTATCTGACCCCTAACTATCCTAGCAAGACCAGGCCAGCTTAATAGACCTAATACAACCATAACTAGATACATCTTATATTCAGGGGGTACACTGGTTCCAACCACTGCAGATATAGTTATAACCAAAGGTAAAAATGGAAGGGACATGAAAACTTCTGTAATTCTCATCAACACATTATCTATCCAGCCACCATAATAGCCTGCAATTCCTCCTATAATGCTTCCAACTATTATCTGGATTATAACAGAGAAAATACCTACTTGGAGTGCTACTCTACCACCATAAAGTACTCTTGCAAAATAATCTCTACCTAGCTCATCTGTTCCTAGAATATGCTCTTTGGAAGGAGGCTGTTTTGCCCGAGAAAAATCGTAAGAATATGGATCGTATTTAGAGATAACAGGAGCTAAGGCAACTGCCAATATTATAATAATCAATACTATAAGTGCTATTACTGATGATGTTCTTTTCATAAACTTACGCCTGACAAGTTTCCAAGGAGTCAAAATCTGCTGTTGTTCTTCACTTATTTTCTCTTCTACTATATTATCATGCTTTACATCCACATTTTTTTCAGTCATTTTCTGTTCCTCCTTTCTAGTCAACCTTTACTCTAGGATCTACCAGAGCATATCCTATATCAGCTAGCAAGTTACCTATGAGGGTTAATACTGCAAAAAACATATTTAAGGCCATTACTAAATTATAATCTCTAAAGTTTACAGCATCTACCAAAACCCTACCTATTCCCGGCCAGTTAAATACTGTTTCCAACATTACTGCTCCTGAAAATAGAGATGGTACAGTAAAGCCAACAATAGTAACTATTGGAATTAACGCATTTCTAAAGGCATGCTTATATATTACTACCTTTTCAGATAAGCCTTTTGACCTAGCTGTACGTATATAGTCTTGATTTATTACCTCTAGCATCGATGTCCTAGTATAGCGTACTAAGCTAGCTAAACTACCTATAATTAATACTAAGCCAGGTAAAATCATGTGCATTAACACATCTTTTGCCTTAGCTAAACCTTCTAAATTTTTTCCTATAGTTGTCATGCCACTTATAGGAAACCATTGATTTTTAACTCCAAAGAAGTATATTAATAGTAGTCCAAAGAAGAAGGTAGGCATAGAAATTCCAAATAGAGAAAATGCACTGAAGAAATTATCCGTCTTAGAATACTGTTTCACTGCTGTTATTATGCCTATAGGTATAGCCAGTATAAAGGCAAATATATAAACAAATACATTTAATATTAAGCTATTCTTAATAAAATCAGGTACTACTTCTATTACAGGCCTTTTATAAATATATGAATAGCCAAAATCTCCCTTTATGGTTCTTCCAAGCCATTTAAGATATCTTATATGTATAGGTTTGTCCAACCCTAACCTAGCCCTTTCTGCCATCTTCTGTTCTACACTTGCTCTAGGATCAAGGTTTGAACCAACTGGATCCCCTGGAGTTAACTGGATTATTATAAATATTAAAATAGATATCAATAAAACTACTGGAATTAGCTGTAATAGTCTTCGGCCAATATATTTTAACATGCTCTCCCTCCTTCTGTTCCAACTCAGGTGTTTAAAATAAGAGCCAATATAACATAAACCCAGAAGGGTTTATGTTATATTGGATTCTTGTCTGCTTAGTTTATTGAACTATCTCCCAGTTCAAGTATATTTGTGGATAGCTCCAGTCTACAAATGGTGAACAGTCAAAGCCCTTGATACGTTCATTAACCATATTCCAGTTTTCCCTTTGATATATGAATATATATGGTAGTTCTTCATTTATTAGTAAACCCCACTCTTCATATATCTTCTTACGCTCTTCTTGGTCTACTGTCTTTCTACCTAGTTCTAACAGTTCATCGTTTCTTTCATTGATGAAGCCTCCAGCATTGTTACCAGGTGCAACTGCTTGACTGCTGTGGAATATTCCGTACGCATCAGGATCTATGGATAGTGACCAAGCTTGACCCCAGATTTGGATATCTTGCTCTTCATATACTTTATCCATTAATGAGTTAAAGTCCATAGATTCTATTTCAACATTGATTCCAAGCTTACTCCAGTTATCCTTAGCTACTGCTGCTAGCTGTCCAACCCACTCTGCATCTGGATAGATTGATAGTACGAAATCTAACTTCATACCATCTTTTTCTCTTATACCGTCTTCACCAAGTTTCCAGCCAGCTTCTTCTAAAAGTTCAATAGCTTTATCTGGATTATATTCGTATTCATTTAGTTTTTGTGCTAGTCCGTCTGTATATGCCCAAGATACTGGAGATATTGGTACGTTACATACAACTCCATGGCCTTGGAAGAAGGAATCTACAAAGGATTTACGATCTAGTCCATATGTTAAAGCTTGGCGTACATTCTTATCAGCCAATCTTGGATCTCTTAGATTTAATCCTAAGAAGGAATATCCATTATTCAAGAAGGAGTTAAGTCTTACAAAGCCCATTCTTTCCATAGTCTCAAGGTTTTCAACTGTATTAGTAACTGCATCAAGAACGTCAACACTACCAGTTTCAAGTTCAGCCATTTGTGTATCTGGAGTTACAAACTTCAATATTACATTTTTAATCTTAGGTGTACCTAAGAAGTAATCTTCATTGGCTTCAAATTGTAAATATTGACCAGGTTCAAAGGCTACAAACTTATATCCTCCTGAACCAAGTGGTTCTAACATCTTAGACTTTAATGTTTCTATATCTCCTTTTTCAAAGCCGTAGTAATGCTTTGGCATTATAGGCATTCCACAATAGCCTAAGTTAACAGCAAGAGCTTCCTTAAATGTAAAGGATATTGTATAATCATCTATTACTTTTACTCCCGATAGATTTTCAGCATCTCCCTCTGCATATTCTTCATAGCCTTCTAAGCCTTGAACATAGGAATAGTATCTGCCGTCATAGTTTGGATCTGCCATAGCTAGATAAGTAAACTCTACGTCATGAGCTGTAAGAGGTGTTCCATCCCAGAATTTCACATCATCTCTTAAGTAGAAAGTATAAGTTCTACCATCCTCTGAAACTTCCCACTCTTTTGCTACATGTGGTATGTAATTACCTTCTTCATCGTTTGAAATCAAGCCATCAAACATGAAACCTATTGCATAGCCGTCATAAGCTGAACTGTAATAGATTGGCATTAACTCACCTTTTGCTTCTGACATACCTATTATAATGGTATCCTCAGAACCTTCTCTTGCTACAGCTGGGTTGTTTACAGTTTCTTCTGCAGTTTCACCAGTTTCTTCTGGTGCTTCCGTGCCTGCTGGCTCATCAGTACTACTACAGGCTGTCAGAAACAGTGTTAGCGCTAATAATAACGCTAATACCATTGACAGTCTCTTTTTCATTAAAATACTCCCCCTTTTTAAATTTTATTAATTTTATAGTATTTTAAACTATTCAGCCTATTTTGTCAATATTAGTTTGGAATAAATAACCAACATATTCCTATAAATACTATATTATCGTTTATCTTTATATATTATTTAATTTATTTCCTTAGCCCACATATTTGTAATAGTAGTAATTCCCCTTGATAAGTTGTCTTAAATAATATATACTAATGACTTCCCATAAATATACATACAAAAATAAAATAAAACTATTTTTATTTAGAAAATTTGAAATTTTAAATAAAAAAAGTTTTAATATATATATAGATTGGGTATAACTGGCATGAGGCGATGGAATATGAAGGACCAAAAATGTATAGACATAACTGAAAATATAAGGGTATTAGAAAAGAATTTTCATTACCTTTGTAATGATTTCATATCATATTTAGATGAGCTTATGACTTCAGGCAAGCTCCTACATGAAGAGTACGAAAGGTGTTCAAAGGTAAAAAAGGCTTTTATTGAACAAAAAAGACAAACTCCTATTAATAAATAGGAATTTGTCTAACTGTGCTAGCTATTCATTCTTTTTTCTATAAAGTCAGCCAGTTCTTTAGCCAATCTTTCTATCTTATCCATATCCTTACCTTCTATCATAACCCTGATTAATGGTTCAGTACCTGATGGCCTTATTACCACTCTACCTTCTCCTTGGAGCATATCTTCCACTTTATCTATTTCAGCTTTTATCTTATGGTCATCTAAATATGAATTCTTCAATTCATTCTTTACCTTTGCATTTACCAAAACCTGTGGATAACTGGTCATAAGGTTATTCAATTCAGAAGCTTTTTTTCCTGTTTCCTTCATGATATTTACCAACTGTAAGCTAGTTGCTAAGCCATCTCCAGTAGTGCTATGTTCTAAAAATATTATATGGCCTGATTGTTCTCCTCCTAAAACATAGCCATTGGCCAGCATTTCTTCTAATACATACCTATCTCCAACTTTAGTTTTGACTATATTTATCCCTTTACTCTTTAGATAAATATCTAAACCTATATTGGTCATTACTGTTCCAACAATAGTATTATTTTTTAATTTATTATTTTTATGTAGGTAAGTTCCACATATGGCCAATATATGGTCTCCATCTATTATATCTCCCTTTTCGTCAACAGCTATAAGCCTATCAGCATCTCCATCAAAAGACAAGCCAATATCTGCTTTAGTTTCAAGAACTAGGGATTGAACCACTGAAGGATTGGTAGAACCACATTCTACATTAATATTGCTTCCGTCTGGTTTGTCATTGACTACAATTACCTCTGCACCTAATTCCTTAAGTAATTCAGGTGCTATCTTATATACTGCTCCATTGCCACAATCTACAGCTATTTTCAAACCCCTAAGGTCATTGTTTATAGTATTTTTTAAATGCTCTATATAGTCCCTATAAGCCTTATTATTTACTATTACTTTTCCTATTTCCTCTTTAATTGGCCTTAAAGGTATTTCTCCATCATTTAAAATATACTTTTCTATTTCTTCTTCTACCTCATCTGCTAATTTGAAACCTTTTTCATTAAAAAATTTAATACCATTGTATTCTACAGGATTATGAGAAGCAGAAATTACAACCCCAGCTAAAGCATCATATTTTTTAGTAAGATATGCTACTGCAGGTGTAGGAACCACCCCTACAGATATTACATCTAGCCCAATGGAACAGATGCCAGCAGTAATTGCTGCCTCTAACATATCTCCTGATTTTCTAGTATCCTTGCCAACAAGAATTGCCCCTTTCTTTCCTTTAGCTAATACATAGGCACCAGCTCTACCAACTTTAAATGCCAATTCTGGTGTCAAATCTTTATTGGCAATACCTCTTATTCCATCTGTACCAAATAACTTTCCCATTTTTTAGACCTCCCAAATACCAATTAAGTAAATATAATATTATAATAACACATAATCTAAAAGCTACAAACAACTCTATGAATTTTTTGCTTTTGCCTAAGAAAATTTGTCTAGGGCCAATTTTTTAAGTATCTCCTTTTGATTATATTCAGGATTTTCCATTACCTGCTCCAATAGATATTCTAATATTTTACCTATTATAGGTCCTTGTTTGAAGCCTAAGTCCATTAAATCTCGGCCATTTATATCTAGCTGTGAAATGTCATAGGCTTCTTTCTTAGCAAGTATATCCCTTATTCTTTTTTCCCTCTCTATTATATGGTCAATTTTAGCAGCTTTGTTGGAACATTTTATATCAGCCTTCTGTAATGCTGTTAGTTTAAATACCTCTTTTTCCCCTAATCTTCTTATTAGCCTTTTTAAGCCCTTTTCTTTATATTTTGCATGATGGGTCATATGTTCCCTTACTAAACTATATACTTGCTCTATCAGTTGATTGGAAGCTTTAAACCTTTTAAGTACCTTTTTGGCAATAGCTGCCCCTACTTTATCATGACCATAAAAATGGCCTACCCCCTCTTCATCTACTGACATAGTATGGGGTTTACCTATATCATGGAAAAGGGCTGCAAGCCTTACTTCTAATATAGGAGGAGTATTATCCAAAACACATAATATATGATTATATACATCCATTTCATGGTGGGGATTTTTCTGTTGAAAGCCAATGGCAGGGATTATTTCAGGCAGTATATGCTCCAATAAGTCCAGTTCTTCCATAAGCCTAATACCTTTTGAAGGCATATTACACATTAGGATTTTAAAAAATTCATCTGCAATTCTTTCTATGGCCACTTTTAGAATATGTTTGCTATGTATTTTTGCTGCCTTAAAAGTCTCTTCCTCTATATTAAAGCCTAACTGGGCTGAAAATCTTACTGCCCTTAATATTCTAAGATAATCCTCACTAAATCGCTCCTTAGGCTCCCCTACAGTCCTAATAAGTCTATTAGATATATCCTTCTGCCCTTTATATGGATCTATAATGCCCTTCTTTTCATTATAGGCTATGGCATTTATGGTAAAATCCCTTCTACTCAAATCATCTTCTATAGAAGAAGAAAAGGTTACCCATTCAGGCCTCCTACCGTCAAGATAGTGCCCTTCCTTTCTGAAGGTGGTTACTTCCACATCTCCTTCTTCTTGGCAAACTATTATGGTGCCAAATTTCTTACCTACATTGACCCTTTTAAAATCCTTGAATATATATTCAATTTCATCAGGCTTAGCGCTAGTAGTTACATCATAATCCTTAGGCTCTTTTCCTAAAAGCATATCCCTTACAGAACCACCTACAATATAGGCCTCATAGCCATTTTCTTCTAATCTTTCTATGATTCTTTTAACGTATTCAGGAATATAAAATGTCATATCATATCACTCCATAGGCTTTATTGTTTTAGTATAGCATATTATAAGTTGACTAGTATCCTATTATACAAAAAAAGCTTGAGGAAAATTCCTCAAGCTTACTGCCATTGTTTTAATAATATTGTAGCATTATGCCCTCCAAAACCTAATGAATTGGACATGGCATAGGCTATTTCTTTTTCTACAAATTCCCCTAGAACCCCCAGTAACTAAAGCAACTTTACCTGACAAATCCATGTTACATATTTTCCCCCTTTCTTAGAGAGGCTACAGTTTCTTTAAGAGCTTTTATACTATCTACATGGTAAGTATTAACTGACTTATTTAACAGCTTGCTAGTTCTCTTTACAAAACCTGTAAGGCTCTTTCCAGGCCCTATTTCTATGAAGGTATCCACTCCTTCATTTATTAGAAATTCTATACTGTCCTGCCATAATACGGAGCTAAAAACCTGTTTTACAAGTTTCTCTTTTACTTCTTCCTTTTTGACTACAGGTTTTGCATCTACATTTGATATTAATTCCTTTGTTAGATCATAAAAGCTTACCTTTTCCAATTCTTCCTTAAGCTTTTCTCCAGCGCTTTTCAACAAACTAGAATGAAATGGAGCGCTTACTGGAAGAACAACCGCTTTCTTAGCCCCCATTTCCAGTACCTTCTCACAAACTAGTTGGATCCCTTCTTTTTCTCCTGTAATAACTATCTGCTCTGGAGAGTTGTAATTAGCAATTTCCACCAAGTATTTATCCTTAACCTGCTCAATAGCCTCTAAAATCTTATCCCTGCTTAATCCCAACACTGCTGCCATACTTCCTACGCCTTCTGGTACTGTTTCCTGCATAAGCTTACCTCTTATTTTAACAAGCCTTACAGCATCGCTGAATTTAACTCCTCCGGACTTAACTAAAGCAGTATATTCACCTAGGCTTAACCCTGCTGTATAATCACAGTCTATGCCTTCTTTCTCCAAAACCTTCATCATTGCAATGCTGGTTGTAAGTATAGCTGGTTGGGTATTTTCAGTTTTTACCAGTTCTTCGTTGGGCCCTTCAAAGCACATGCTTTTCAGATCCATATTCAAAGACTCATTAGCTTCTTCGAATATCAATCGGGCTTCTTGGAAATTTTCATAGAAATCCTTACCCATACCAGGATATTGGGCTCCTTGACCTGGAAAAATAAAGGCTATTTTACCCATCAAGTTTCCCTCCTTTCAAGGAGGTTAACCTCTCAAATTGATCTAGAGCCTCCTGGATTATATCCTGTATGATATGGCTACAGGGCTTAATATCATTAACAAGCCCAGATATTTGACCTGCCATAACAGAACCGTTATCCACATCTCCTTCTACTACAGCAAGTCTAAGTCTACCTGCTCCCAATTCTTCTAACTGTTTAACATCCGCACCGTTTTTCTCCAATTCTAAAAATTCTCTTGTAAACTTATTCTTAATTACCCTTACAGGATGTCCAGTGCTTCTCCCCGTAACTATAGCACTTCTATCCTTGGACTTCACAATCATCTCTTTAAAATTTAGATGAGCTGTACATTCTGTTGAACATACAAACCTGGTACCCATCTGTACCCCTTCAGCCCCTAAAGATAGGGCTGCTAAAAAACCTCTACCGTCTCCGATACCTCCTGCTGCAATTACAGGAATGTTTACCGCATCTACAACTTGTGGGATCAATGCCATAGTGGTTAACTCACCAATATGACCTCCAGCTTCAGTTCCCTCTACTATTAGGGCGTCAACCCCTTCCCGTTCTAAGCGCCTTGCTAAGGACACAGTAGGTACTACAGGTATTACTTTAACGTCAACTTTTTTAAATCTTTCAATATATTTTCCTGGGTTTCCTGCACCTGTAGTCACAACAGGAACCCTCTCTTCACAGACAACCCCTACTATATCCTCAGCATATGGTGACATAAGCATTATATTGACTCCAAAAGGCTTATCGCTGATTCTCCTAAATTGCCTTATCTCTTCTCGTACCCATTCTGGCGGTGCATTTCCTGCAGCAATAATTCCAAGTCCTCCTGCTTCAGAAACAGCTGCTGCCAACTCATGTGTAGCAACCCATGCCATACCCCCTTGTAAAATTGGGTACTCAATATTAAGCAGCCTACTTATTCTAGTATCAAACATTTCTTCACCTCCCGTTTGTTCCACTTAAGCAGTGTAGAACCCCAACTTAAACCTGCTCCAAAAGCTACCAATAAAAGCATATCTCCTGCCTTAAACAAGTTTTTTCTATAGGCTTCATCTAAGGCAACTGGTATAGAGGCGCTAGACATGTTGCCATATTTATCTAAGTTTACATAGACCTTATCTTCAGCTATCTTTAATTTCTTACTTGCAGACTCGATTATTCTAATATTGGCTTGGTGAGGAAGGAAGTAAGATATACTGTCTAAAGTAATATTGGCTTTATTTAAGACATTTAATGAAGTTTTTTCTATTATTCTTACAGCAAACTTAAAAACTTCTCTTCCATCCATTTTTATGGTGTGAAGCTTGTTTGATACAGTTTCGTAGCTTGCAGGTAGTCTGGAACCTCCTGCTGGCATAGTAAGAAGCTCTCCACCGGTGCCATCAGCACCTAAATCGAAAGCAAGAAAGCCAAAACCTTCTTCACAGCCTTCAAGGATACATGCTCCTGCTCCATCGCCAAACAGTATGCAAGTACTTCTATCTTGCCAATTGACAATTTTAGATAAGGTCTCTGCTCCTATAATAAGCACCTTTTTATAAACGCCTGCCCTTACAAAACTTGCACCTATAGATAAGCCATATACAAAAGCTGAACAGCCTACAGATATATCAAAGGCTGCTGCATTTATAGCTCCAATATTTTTCTGAACTATACAAGCTGTTGAAGGGAAGGCCATATCGGGAGTAACTGTTGCTACTAATATTAAATCTATTTCTT
>CALBUB010000017.1 GCA_937967955.1 uncultured Bacillota bacterium
TTCGATGTGTTCAAAACCCTTAGGAAGCTATTCAAATAGGGAAAATAGAGGAAAAGTGAAATTTAATGGGGGTGGATGGGTGGGGATGATAGATAAAACACCGAAACAGATGGTATTATAAGATAGATTATAAGATATAGTTAATATAAGTTTAGATTTGAAAGAAGAACAGATATTGGTTATATCTTGAAGGCAAGAGTATATAGAATAGAAATTGTTCCTGGTATATACATAGTATATACTATGAGGTGGGCAAGTTAATTTATGTGTTTAGCAACATTTGATAATTGACAAGGAATTAAATTTATAAAATCAAAATATTAATTGGCAACTTCAATATAAGTGATAGTACAAATTAATATTATCGATTATTTAATTTATTTAAGAATGGAATTTTGGATATGGTTGATATATGAAAATTTTAAGATAAATTAATAAAATTTATAATTGTTTTTTAAGAAGGGCTGATGATAGTTGTGAATGAGAAAAATGTGAATATTGTTGTAGTAAACGAGCTACCATATAGTGCTGGAATGGTAAGTAAGGGCTTTTGGTTTAAGCAGTTTAAAAAGTATAATGAATTGTTAAATAAGGGATACAAGGATGATGAAATAAAAAAGATGCAGGAGGAAGAAAACATACTCCTGGCACCGTCAGCAGACTATGGAAAGAAGATGATAAATGAAGTATCTAAACGAACTAGAGCATTGCCAAAGGAAATAGTTAATATGTTTAGCAGTTTAACAGTTGCAGACCAAAAAATATTAAACATACTAGGTGTTATGATGACAGATAGATTATTTTTTGAATTTATGTATGAGGTTTATAGGGAAAAAATTATGACAGGTAATATGCAATTAGACAACAGTGACATAAGAGCTTTTTTTGAAAACAAGGCTGGACAAAGTGAAAAGGTAGCAAATTTTACATTACAAACTAAAAAAAGGCTGGTAACAGCTTACAAAACATATTTAAAAGAAGCAAATTTGATTGAGGAAAATGGAAAGGTATTTAATGTTAAAAAACCTGTTTTAGACATAAATTTAGAGAAAAAAATGAGAACAAAAGAACTATATCCTTATTTAAGAATATTTTTGGGGGAATAGGTATGGGGAAAACACTTGATGAAAAATTAAGGGAGATTGAAAAAGTTATAACCAGCGAAGACTTTAGGGAAATGAAAGGGCTTAGCAATGAAGTTGCCTATTATATATTTGATTATCCACCCGAGGAAGAATTAAAGGTGAGAAAATATCTAAAAGAGTTAGAGGAAAAATTTGAAACAATACCTCAAGAATTTGAGTTAAAAATATATGATCTATACGATATTATGGTGGACTTTATAGAAGAAGAAAGCTTATTGGATGACTGTATAGAAATGGAAGAAAATCATGGTATGGATTACCTAATTAATTCTGTATATGAGTTACTTAATATGGATAGCAATGACAACTATTTCACTAACTACATAATAGAAAATACTCCTGATAATTCAGTAATATTTATAACAGGTGTAGGAAAAATCTATCCATTTCTAAGGGCTCATGGTGTTCTAAATAAGCTTCTTGAGATATTTGATAAAGTACCCATAGTACTCTTTTATCCAGGAAAATATGATGGCTTAAATCTTATGCTATTTTCCTTATTTAATGATGAACATTATTACAGAGCACTTCCGCTTATTAGATAGGAGGGGAGATTATGAAGATAAAAGACATGTTTGTAAAGCCCATTGATAGGGATATACAAGGTGTAATTAAAGTAGGTCAGGATGATAAGGTCAATAAAAAACAAGAGTTGGTAGAATATGTGGTGACTAGAGAATTACGCAGGCATTTTAGAGATTTTTTTACAAACTATAAGAAAGGAATAGTAGGTAAAACAGATAAGGTAGGGGTCTGGATATCAGGTTTCTTTGGTAGTGGTAAATCCCATTTCTTAAAAATACTAGCGTATTTATTGGAAAATGAAGAAGTAGATGGTAAAAGACCCCTGGATTATTTTATAGAGGATGAAAAGATAGGCGATCCAGCAGTTATTGCAGCTATGGAACTTGCATGCAATACTCCTACAGATGTAATACTTTTTAACATAGATTCTAAAAGTAGGACTGCAGGCACTAAAGGAAAAGATTCAATTTTAAATGTCTTTTTAAGGGTTTTCAATGAGAAACTAGGATTTAGTACAGATCCTCATCTAGCAGATTTGGAAAGACAACTTATGGAAGAGGGTAAGTATGAAGAATTTCAAACCAGATATGAAGAGATGCACAACTTAAATTGGAAGGAAAATCGCCATAAGTTTAAATTCCATAAGGACAAGGTGGTAAAGACTCTGGTAGATATTGAATTTATGAGTGAAGAAACAGCCAGGGATTGGAGCAGGAGTACAACCAAACCCTATGAGCTAAGTATAGAAGAATTTGCCCATGTGGTTAAAGAATATTTAGACAGTAAGGGTGAGGACCATCATATAGTATTTTTAGTAGATGAGATGGGGCAATACATAGGGGAAAATTCTGATTTAATGCTTAACTTGCAGACCATAACAGAGGATTTAGGGACTATTTGTCAGGGAAGGGCATGGGTAGTTGTAACCAGCCAGCAGGACCTGGATTCTATAGCAACTAATATTAAAGAATTGGACTTTTCAAAAATTCAGGGCAGATTCGACACTAGACTTAACTTGACATCAGCCAATGTGGATGAAGTAATCAAGCTTCGTATACTAGAAAAAACAGAAACGGCTAAGGAAACTTTAGGCATTCTATATGAAAATAATGAAACCATAATAAAAAATCTACTAGTATTCAACGATGGGGTAGAGAAAAAGCTATATGAAAACAAGGAGGATTTCTGCCAAGTTTATCCCTTCATACCCTATCAATTCAACCTGCTAGGTGGTGTACTTACTTCCATTCGTAAACATGGAGCCAGTGGCAAGCACCTTTCAGAAGGGGAGCGTTCCATGCTAGCTTTGTTTAAGGAAAGTGCAGAAAAGCTCATGAATGAAGACGATGGGGCATTAGTTCCCTTCCATGTATTTTACGATGGACTGGAAAAGTTCTTAGACCATAACCATGCTGGGGTTATTTCTAGAGCAGCGGAAAATAGGTACATCAATCCAACCCTAGAAGAAGATAATTTCAATGTGAATGTATTAAAAACCCTTTTCTTAATTAAATACTTGACTAAGGAGATAGAACCAAACTTAGAAAATATCACTACCCTTATGGTATCCCATATAAATGAGGATAGGATTGAACTTAAAGAGAGGGTGCAAACTGCCTTAAATATATTAATTCAGCAAAACTTGGTAGAAAAGAATGGAGACTTCTATATTTTCTTAACTGATGAAGAGCAAGAAGTAAATAGGGAGATAAAAAGACAACATATTGAAGCTCAACTTATTACTAGGAAGATAGCAGAGATCATTTACACTGATATCCTGGCAGCAGAAGACAAAATATCTTCAAATAAATTTGGCAGCAGGTATAATTTTGGCTTTAACAGGTTTGTAGATGGGGAGGCCTACGGAGGCAGGGCAAATTTTGAAATTGGAATTGATATCATAACCCCTAGCTCAGAGAAAAATGGCCTAGAGAGCACATTGAGAATGAATAGCCAAAGAGAGAATATAGTCTATGTAGATTTACCACCAGATGGAGCTTTTATAGAGGAAATAAGAACATCCATGCAGATAGGACAATATTTACAGACTTCCTCAACCAGCAAAATCCAAAGTATAGAAAAAATAAAAGAAATAAAGCGGGAAGAAATGAGAGAATACTATGATAGGGGAAAATTGTATTTAGAGGAGGCTTTAAAAGAAGCAAAGTTTTATGTAAATGGGGAGAAGTTAGAGCTTAATAATAAGAATTTTAAATTTAATGTCCAGGAAAGCTTAAGAAGGCTAGTAGAAGTTGTCTACCATAAATTAGACTATATAGACACTCCAGTTGAGCTTTTGGATATAAGGAACTTGTTTAAAAATAAAGATAATAGAAATATACGATTAGGAGAACCTGAGACTCCTAATGCAAATGCCATTAGGGAAGTATTGGATTATATTAAATTAAGGACTAAGACCTACGATAAGATATCTTTAAAAGAAATAAAGGACAAATTTACAAGGGCCCCCTATGGGTTTGTAGATGTTGATGTGGAATGGATTATTGCAAAACTTTTTGTAGATGGAAATATAAGCTTTACTCTAAATGGGGAAACTGTTTCATTATTAAATGAAGATGAAGACCAAATTATAAACTATATAACTAAGAAACAATATGCAGAAAAATTATTAATAGAGGAAAAGGAAGTAGTAGATGAAAGATATATAAGAAGCCTAAAAAACATAGCCTCTTCACTGTTTAATAAAGAAATAACTATTGAAGATACAGATATGATGGTGAAGGAGTTTAATGATCTTGCAAATGATATGATAGAAGAATTAGAGGAAATAAAGGCTAATTACAAGGAGGGTAAGTATCCGGGCCAAAGAGTGATTGATGAGGGAATTGAGATAATTAACCATACTAGGGGCATGTCAAAGCCTATGGATGTATTTAAACATTTATACAAGAATGAAGACACTTATTTAGATTTTATAGAAAGATACAGTCCAATTAAATCTTTCTTCCGAGGTAGTCAAAAAGAAATATGGGAAAAAAGCCAGCATTATATATCTATTTATGATGAAAGTAAGTCCTATATATTAAATGAAGAAATAGAAAAAATAGTTGAAGAGATGAAATATATATTAGACATGGCAAGCCCCTATAAACGAATAAAGGATTTACCTGAATTAAATGATAAATTCCTTGATCTATATAATGATATTTTAGATAAAGAACTAGAGCCTGTAGTAAAGGAGATTGAAAAGGCAAAAGAAAGGGTTATGGAAGAGTTAGTAAAGACAGGATTAGTAGATAGATTTGGACATAAATATAGCAATGGCTTCGATGACCTAATTAGAAGGGCTGAAGCTTGCAATAATGTGGCAAGGGTAAATGGCTTTAAAATTGAAGCAGATACTCTAAAGAATAGATATCTTAAGGAAATATCTGAAGCAATAGACATTCCCCCACAACCTCCTACTGAAGATGGCACAGAAGAAGAAACTCCACCTGTAGTTAGACCAGTCAAAAGGCGTAAATATGTAAGTATAAAGGATATCAATCCCTTTAGTTGGTGGCGTATAGAAAATAAAGAAGACATAGATAGGTACTTACAAGAGCTAAGAGAAAGATTGGAAAAGGAAATAGAAGAAAATACCATTTTAAATATTGAGTTTTAGGAGGGCAATAAATGGATAAGACAGCACTTAAGAACTTTGCCATATATGCTAGGGAAAAACTTATAAAAGATATACAAGACAAAGCTAGATTAATAGGAATAACAGAAGAGGGTATTATTGACCCTCTTCCTCAATCTACTGATGATTTGAAAATATT
>CALBUB010000018.1 GCA_937967955.1 uncultured Bacillota bacterium
CAATAGATGTAGATGAATTAGATGTAGACCGTTGCTAGACTACCTATAAGGAATTGAAACTAGTTTCGTGTTTTGATTTCTTCATTAATATGTATTCCGTTGCTAGACTACCTATAAGGAATTGAAACACGGAATAAAGGTGCATGTTGTGGTGCCTATTCCCAACGTTTATAAACTACCTATAAGGCTTTATAGTCAAAGAAATATATTTCAACAATTGAAAATCTCCCTATAAAAAGACTAGGTTTAGCTTAGTCTTTTTTATTTTGTAGGTGTATATTACAAAAATTTGAGAATCATAATATACATAAGCTTTATAATGTAACTTTTACTCAGGAGGACTAATATGGAAGGTACTGATACTAGTTTGCTGTGGCAATTAATACTGATTTTTATATTAACCATGATTAATGCCTTTTTTGCTGCTGCCGAAATATCGATAGTTTCTGTTGATAAGAAGAAAATATCAATGAAAGCCAATGAAGGCAATAAAAAGGCTCAAATGCTTTTGGATATGTTGAAGGAGCCTTCAAGATTTTTGTCTACAATCCAAGTTGGAATAACTCTAGCTGGACTGTTTTCATCTGCATCGGCTGCTGTTGGAATTTCTGAATGGTTAGGAAAAGTACTTAGCGACCTAGGTGTTCCCTTTGGACGGAATATAGCTTTTATTGGCATTACCATATTACTATCTTATGTCATATTAGTTTTTGGAGAACTGGTACCAAAGAGGATAGCCCTTCAGAAGTCGGAAGGCTTTTCCATGGTTGCAATTAAACCAATAAGATTTATAGCAAAAGTCCTAAGCCCTTTTATTACTCTGCTATCCTCTTCTACTAATTTAGTACTTAGAATATTTGGCCTTAAGGATGAATCTGTTGAAGAAAAGGTTACATTGGAAGAGATACGTTCGCTGGTTAGGGTGGGGCAAGAGCAGGGAATTATAGACCCAGTTGAAAGGGAAATGATTGATAGTGTAATAAGCTTTGATGATAAAACTGCAGAAGAGATAATGACTGCAAGGACAGAAGTATTTATGATTGACGCAAATAAGCCAATAGACGAACAATTAGATGATATTCTGGATTTAAGTTATTCAAGGATTCCAGTGTATGAAGAGGATACAGACAATATAATAGGCATACTCTACTTAAAAGATTTTCTTCTAGCAGCTTACAAAGTTGGCTTTGAAAATATAAATATTAAAGACATACTTAGACCAGCCTATTTTGTGCCAGAGTATAAGAATATAAATGAACTTTTTCTAGAACTTCAAAGCCAAAGGCAGCATATGGCCATATTGATTGATGAATATGGAGGTTTTTCAGGAATTGTAACTATGGAGGATTTAATTGAGGAGATTGTTGGAGATATAGAGGATGAGTACGATATTGATGAGCCACAAATTAGGAAAATAGATGAACACAGCTATTATGTTTCTGGTTCAATACTCATAGAAGATTTAAATGAAGCCTTTGATTTAGAATTAGAAGAGGATTTAGAAGTATACGAAACATTGGGAGGGATGTTAATCTATCTATTAGGCTACATACCTAATGATGGGGACAAAGTATTAGTGGAACATAAAAATATAAAATTTTATATAGAAGAAGTAAAAGAAAGAAGGATTCAAATGGTTCGAATTGTATTTGATGATGAGAAAATAGAACAGTAGTTTTTGTATTTAAGACTATATTGTATAATATAATCACCACACATTTAAAGGGTGATTAGAACAAAATGACCAGATACATAAAGTTATCTGTAAGGAATCTAGTGGAATTGATCCTTCGGTCAGGAGATATAGATAGCACTTTTATGAGCAGCTTAAGAGCTGTAGAAGGTACCAAGGCTCATCAAAAGGTTCAAAATTCCTATGGGGGTGAATATAGAGCAGAGGTATTTTTAAGATATACTCTAGATTATGAAGGCTTTGTAATTGAAATAGAAGGCAGAGTAGACGGCATAATAGAAGAGGATGGAAAAGTTATAATAGATGAGATAAAGAGTACTTTAAGGCCTTTAGAGGAAATCCATGAAGATTACAATATTCTCCACTGGGCACAAGCAAAATGCTATGGCTACATGTATTTAAAAGAGAAAGGTTTAGAAGAAATAGAACTTCAGCTTACCTATTTCAATATAGAATCGGAGAATATAAAGAGGTTTATAAGAAGGTATACTATAGGAGAGTTAGAGGAGTTTTTCCTTTCTCTAATTGAAAAATATCTAGAGTGGGCAAATTTGACCTTTTATTGGATAAAGGTAAGGGATGAAGCAATAAAAGAACTATCCTTTCCCTTTAAAAGCTACAGAAAGGGTCAGAGAAAGCTGGCAATATCTGTATACAGGACTATTTTAGATGGAAAAAAGATATTCATTCAAGCACCTACAGGTATTGGAAAGACCATATCTACCTTATTCCCTGCTATTAAATCTATAGGAGAAGGCTTAACCTCAAAGATATTCTATCTTACAGCAAAGACCATAACTAGAGAAGCAGCCTTAAATGCTATTGATATTATGGCAGCTAAGGGCTTAAGGATAAAGTCCTTAGTAATTACAGCTAAGGAGAAAATATGTTCAAACACAGAGGTAAAATGTAAGCCAGAAGCTTGTTCTTATGCTAAGGGTCACTATGATAGGGTAAACGCTGCCATAATGGATGTATTTAAAAATGAAGACATGATTACTAGGGATGTGATACTTAAATACTCTGAGATACACAAGGTTTGTCCCTTTGAACTTTCTTTGGATTTAAGTTTTCTAAGCGATGTGATAATATGTGATTATAACTATGTTTTTGACCCTAGCGTTTATTTAAAGAGATTTTTTGATGTAAGTGCAGAAAACTATGTGTTTTTAATAGATGAAGCCCATAATCTAGTGGATAGGTCTAGGGAAATGTATTCGGCAGAAATATATAAGTCTAAACTTCTAAAATACAGAAAGCTTATTAAAGATTCCTATCCTAACCTTTCTAAGGCTTTTATGAGATGTAACAATATGATGAATAGGCTTAAAAGAGAATATTTAAGGGAAGAAGACTTCTATTATCAAAAGGAGGAGATAGATGCTATATATCCTCCTATAAAGAAGCTTTTGAAAGAATTAGAAGAATGGCTTATTAAATATAAAAAAGACCAATACTATGATGAGCTGTTGGACATATATTTTGAACTACTCAGGTTTATTAATATATCAGAACTCTATGATTCCGGATATGTTACCTATATACAGAAGCTAGATGAGGAGATTATTGTAAAGCTATTTTGTGTAGATGCTTCATACTTGTTACAAGAAAAATTAGAGATGGGGAAGGCTTCTATATTTTTTTCTGCCACATTGACCCCTTTAAATTATTATAGGGATATATTAGGAGGGGATAAAAAGGACTATCTTATCAGATTTTCCTCTCCTTTTCCCAGGGACAACCTGTGTTTATTAATTGGGGATAGGGTATCCACTAGATATAGAGATAGGGTTAATACTTACATGGAAGTGGTAGCCTATATTGAAAAGTTCATATTCCAGAAAAAGGGAAACTATCTAATCTTTTCTCCATCTTATAAATATATGGAAGCTATTTACAAAGAGTTTGTAGAAAGGAATCCTCATATTAAGACCATTAAACAGGAAAGTGATATGGCCGAAGGAGAGAGGGAGGATTTTCTTAGACAGTTTGATTCTAAGGAGAAGTCCATAATAGCCTTTGCAGTTTTAGGTGGCATCTTTTCAGAAGGTATAGATTTAATTGGGGATAAGCTAGTGGGTGCTGTTATTGTTGGGGTAGGGTTACCTCAGATTTGCCATGAGAGAGATATTATAAAGGATTACTTTAATTATGAAAATGGACTGGGGTATGAATATGCCTATATGTATCCAGGTATGAACAAGGTTTTACAAGCAGCAGGGAGAGTAATTAGGAGCGAGGAAGATAGGGGCGCCATACTCCTTATAGATGATAGATTTACTACTATGAAATATAGAAAGCTTTTCCCTAAAGAGTGGCTACATTTTAAAAGGGCTAGGAATACTGAAGATATAGAAAAATATCTAAGCCAATTTTGGAATAGACCACAATAATTTTGTGGTCCTATTTATTGTTTAGAAGACACTTATTTTTTTGCCCATATGCTGGTATAATAACTGAGAAGGAGTGAGAACATGGCGAAGAAGAAAATAATAGAAACTACTATAATAGATAATATTTTTCCAAACAAATCAGTAGCTAAACATGAAGACAAAACCATTATATTTAAGGGCGGAATAAAGGGGCAGAAAGTAAGGGTACTTCTTAGAAGGAAGAAAAAAGATTATATAGAAGGAAGACTACTAGAAGTATTGGAAAGGTCCCCTTTAGAGAAAAATTTATCTTGTTCATATGATGAGGAATGTGGAGGCTGTACTTATCAAACCCTTTTATATGAAGATGAGTTAGAATTAAAGAAGCAGTTAATTTTAGATTTGTTTAAGAAAGAGAATATAAGAGGTTTTGACTTCTTAGGTATAGAAGCTAGTCCTAATGTAGAAGGCTATAGGAATAAAATGGAATACACTTTTGGAGATTCAGAAAAGGGAGGTCCCTTAGTATTAGGCCTTCATAAAAGAGGAAGGTTTTATGAGGTAGTAGACAGTGATGCCTGCAATATTGCAGATAAAGATTTTACAAGAATAAGGAAGAAGACCATGGAATACTTCCGAAGACTAAATACTCCCCATTACAATAAGAGGAAGCATGAAGGAATTTTAAGGCATTTAGTCATAAGAAAGGCCCTATCTACAGGAGAAATTTTAGTTAACTTAGTTACTACCAGCCAAGGGGAGATAGATACTGCTGGCTTTGTAAAGGAATTATTGGAACTTGATACTTTAGAAGGAAAGATTACAGGTATACTCCATACTATAAACGATGGTTTAGCTGATACGGTTAAAGCCGATGAGCTTCATTTATTATACGGAAAAGATTATATTGTTGAGGAGATTTTAGGACTTAAATTTAAAATATCCCCTTTCTCTTTCTTCCAGACTAATACCTTTGGTGCAGAAAGGCTGTATTCTATTGCTAGGGAATTTGCTGGAGACATAGATGATAAGGTGGTATTTGATTTATATTCTGGTACTGGAACTATAGCACAAATTATGGCTCCTGTTGCTAAAAAGGTTGTAGGCATAGAGATAGTAGAAGAAGCAGTAGAAATGGCAAGAGAAAATGCAAAGCTAAATGGCCTAGATAATGTGGAGTTTATAGCAGGAGATGTACTGAAGGAAGTTGAGAATGTAAAAGAAAAGCCAGACCTAATTATAATAGACCCGCCAAGGGATGGAATCCATCCAAAAGCAATAAATAAAATTATTGATTTTAATCCAGCTACTTTTGTCTATGTATCCTGTAATCCTGTAACATTAGTTAGGGACTTAAAGGTCTTTGAAGAAAGAGGATACAGGGTAGAAAAGGTAAAGCTAATGGATATGTTTCCAAGAACACCCCACGTTGAGACGGTTGTATTGATAACAAGGGTGATGTCCTAATATAATAAACTCTTGCTTTTTTAAATAATCTCTTGCTTCCATTAAAATAAACATTTGCTTCCTCCAAAAATTT
>CALBUB010000019.1 GCA_937967955.1 uncultured Bacillota bacterium
CAGCGGTTTCCCGGCCGAACCTATTTTTTTGCGAATATAGGCGGCGCTTAATATGCTGATGAAAATACTGTGCAATTATAGCCTTTATCTTTCAACTGTTTGCTGAACTCATAAGGGCGAGTTAATCCACTCATTGTTGGTGGTGTAGCGTAATGATGAAATATCCAAATGTTTTTTTTCATGTCATCAACTCCATATATTAGCATCAAATAATATGACTTGCTCACTTTATCAGTACTACATATGTTGGTTACCAATTATTCAAAAATTATTAGACCATTACTATTATGGTTCCCTATCTATAATTCTAGAAGCAGCTACTTCATTCTTAGATTCTTTTGTTAGTAATTTCTCGTAATATTTAATAGTTTTTGATAATCCTTCTTCTAAATTATATTTTGGACTCCATCCTAATTTTTCTTTTGCCTTGACAATTTTGAAAAAAGAATGTTTAATATCTCCGTCTCTTTCTTTCCCATATTCAACTTCTATATCTACATCCATAATTTCTTTCATTAAATAATAAAGCTCATTTATAGAAGTAGCTTTACCAGTCCCTATGTTAAAAACTTCTTTACTTCCTTTATGTAAAGCTTTTATATTAGCTTCTACAATATCCTCAACATATATAAAATCTCTTGTAGCAGTTCCATCTCCAAAAATAGTAGGAGATTCACCTTTAAATAGTTTGTCCATAAATATGGCAATAACTCCACCTTCACCTTTAGGGTCCTGACGTATTCCATAGGCATTAGCATATCGGAAAATAGTGTAATCGATACCATAGAGTTTACTATATGTTTTTATATATTGCTCCGGAGTATATTTGGAGATTCCATAGAAAGAAATAGGATTAATAGGATGGTTTTCATCTATCCCTAAATATTCAGGCTCTCCATAAACTGCTGCTGTAGATGAATATATGATTTTTTTCACATTTGCATCTTTACAAGCTTCTAATATGTTTATTGTTCCAAGTATGTTTACATCTCCATCAAAAACTGGATTGTTGATTGACTTTTGAACATCAATTTGCGCTGCATTATGGTAAACAACATTTATCTTTTCATTCTTAAATATATCCCTTATTTTTTCATCGCAAATATCCATTTTATAGAATTTTGCTTCTCTATTTACATTTTCTTTTTTTCCTGTTATCAAATTGTCTATTACTATAACTTTGTGTCCTTCTTCTATTAATCTATCAACTAAATTGGAGCCTATAAAACCAGCTCCTCCAGTGACTATAATATTCAATCTTGTCATCTCCTTTTACCTTGCACCTTCTCCTGTTAAGACAACTTTAATAGTTTTTAAAATAATCAAGAAATCTAGTTTGATGCTTCTGTTTTTAATATAGTACATATCCAGTTCCCATTTTTCTTTTGGAGTTATATCGTATCCTCCATTAACCTGAGCCCAGCCAGTTAATCCTGGCTTTACTTGCAGTCTATTTATAAAGCCTGGTATTTCCTGGTTGAATTTTTCAGTAAATATAGGCCTTTCTGGCCTAGGACCTATGATACTCATATCTCCTTTAAGTACATTAAAAAGCTGTGGTATTTCGTCTATTCTTGTCTTTCTAATGAAGCTTCCAACTTTAGTAACTCTAGGATCATCTTTTTCAGCCCATTGGGCACCATTTTCTTCTGCATTAGATACCATTGAACGAAGCTTATAGATTTTAAATATTTTTCCATCCTTCCCTACTCTATCCTGGCTATAAATTACTCCTCCAGGAGTTTCAATGACTATAGCAATACCAAATATTATCATTAGTGGGATACCAATTATCAAACCAATTGAAGCTAAAAGTATATCCATAACTCTTTTAAATCTATCATAAAAACTCACTTTGATGTCTTGGTTTGTCTTTTTAAGATTTTCACATATTTTCATATAACCATCATTATAGGTTGTTTCTTGCAATTTATCCATATGGCTCCTCCCCATTATAAAAATATTATACTCCTCATGACTAGACCCATATAGTTCATCACTAACCTGTTTTTTAGTGTAACACAGTTTTTTATATAAATCAATCTATTTCATGCGTCTTTGTTGTTATTTGACAAAATTTTATTGAATTTTCAAAAAATATGTACCCTTACCCTTTTTTAAAATTTTATCTTATTTTTTATAAAATACAAAAATCCACCAGGCTTCTTGTACTCTATAGGAGTAGAAGGTCTAATTGGTTCATCAGACAATGCCTTTGTAGGATTTATGCAGGTAATTTCCTGAAATATTGTATCATCTACTATATCTTTTAATAGAGCTAAACTGTTTTTTACATTAGGAGCCCTTCTGTTTTTAGAGTGGGCATCAGTGCCAACAAAATGTATCATATTATGCTTAAGGAGTATTTCAGCTGTGGTTTTTATTTTTTCTCCATATACACCTTCTAAGCTGGGTAGGTTCAGCTGAGCTAAAGCCCCTTTTTCTATAAAGCCATAGAGTATATTAGGGTCCTCTATTATATTCCTATTTCTCTCTGGATGGGCTATTATAGGTACATAACCTTTTAAAAGCAATTCATATATTATGCTTTCAGAATACATAGGTATGTCCAGCATAGGAAATTCTATTAGGACATACCTAGAGTTATTTAAGGTAGATACCTTTCCTTCTTCTAAAAGGTCAATTATATCCATGGTTATGTATATTTCATTTCCTAAATATACTTCTAATTCTAGACCTTCCTTATTAAGGGCTTCCTTTAGTTTTTCTAGCACTAAAATATTTTCTTCTTTTAAACTGTTTGCATATCCATCTATATAATGGGGAGTAGCTATCACTTTTTTTATTCCATTGTCTATGTATATTCTAGCCATAGTTATGGCTTCTTCCATATCCCCTGCCCCATCATCTACCTTAGGCAGTATATGGCTATGAATATCTATCATTTAGCTTTCCCTCTCTTTTTCCTTCTATTATCCTTTCTAGTTCTTTCGTATTCATAGTAAGAAGAATCATAATATTGGCTGTAATGATACCTATAATATCCTCCTTGATTAATAGGTACTTTGTTTAGCACAACACCTAATATATTTGCTTTTACCTTGTCCAATAACTCCTTAGCCCTTTTAGCAGCATTAATATCTGCTTCTCCTACAGCACATACAAATATGGTTCCATCTACAATAGTAGATAATATGGCACTATCAGTTACCAAGCCTATAGGAGGTGCATCTAGTATTACTACATCATATATTTCCTTCATCTTTTGGATAAAAGCCTTCATCTTGTTTGAGCCTAGAAGTTCTGCTGGATTAGGAGGAATTGGACCTGAACCTATTACATGTAAGCCCTTTATTTCTTCGGCTTCGTATAAAACTTTAGTATAGTCTACATCTTCTACTAATATATTGGTTAGCCCATTGAAACGGCTTACAGCAAAAGTTTTATATAATGAAGGCTTCCTTAAGTCACAATCTATTAATAGAACCTTTTTTTCTGCTTGGGCCATGGTAATTGCAATATTTATAGATACAGTACTCTTTCCTTCTCCTGGCCCTGAAGAGGTTACTACTAAGCTATGTACAGGCTTGTCTATGCTGGAAAACTGTATGTTTGTCCTTAAGGTTCTGAAAGCTTCTGAAACTGGAGATTTAGGATTTTCTAAAGTATGTAATCTTGTTCGTGACATATTTCCACCTCAAATATTATTTATTTTCTTCCACCATTGGTATAGTACCTATTACAGGTAATTCCAGATGTCTTTCCACATCATCTGGAGTTTTGATGGTATTATCTAAAAACTCCAATAAGAATGTTATAAATACTCCTATCATAAGACCTAGAACACCAGCTATAGCCATATTTAACATAGGTCTAGGTTTTATAGGCTTGTCTGGCACTCTAGCTTCATCAATTACCTGTATGTTCTCCACTTTCATTATATCTTTTACACTTTCCATAAAAACTTGTGCTGTTTCATTGGCAATCTCAGCAGCCAATGCTGGGTTAGTGTCTACAACTTCTAATCTTATAATTTCTGTATCCTGTACTAAATTTACATTTACCTTTTCCCTAAAGGCTTCATAGGATATATCTAGATTTAAATTTCTAATAACTTCATCCGCTACAGCACGAGTTTTTACTAGCTCTCCATAAGTAGATACTAGCTTTTGGTTTAATAGTATATCATTGTAATCCAATTGATTGTTATAACTTCTATAATCCCTTGGTTTTCCTACCATCAGTGTGGTAAAAGTTTGGTATTCTTTGTCTAATATAAAAAAGCTGACTATACCGCTGGTAACTACAGAAAGTATGGTAAGTATGGCAATCAAGCAGATCCTCTTTCTAAGGATTAATAAAAGCTCCTTTAAACTAATCTCTTCCATATGAACTCCTCGCTTTCAAATTGTGAATAAACTACTATTCCAATTATACAATTTTTTTATTATATTATCAATAGTGTAACATATACAGCAAAGGGGGTACATAAATTGTCATTTTTCAATGCACTAAATAAACTAATAAAAAGAAAGAAGGTAAACGGCTATTATAATTCTGATGATTTGATTACTGTTAAAGAAAAGCAAAGCTTACTTGTAGGCTTTAGTATAATTTTGATACCCTTGTTGATTGCAATAATACTTATTATTTTAAATTAAAAATATGGGCAGTTAGAGGTGGATGCCACCTCTTAACTACCAAATATAAAATCGTGGAGTATTTGTCTATTCCTTTCCAGATTAGGCACTAATACTGCCATTCCTCGAATCCTTCTATGTTCATAGGTACCTTCATAGGGTAACCTTAACTCCTCTACTGGATTTTTAGCACTTTTTAGTGCCACATAGCCAAGCTTTATAATTTCTGCTTTACTTAAATTGGTCTCCACCTCTGGAAGCAATGTAGATAATAAGTTATGGGCTTCCAGTGGATTTAAGCTGGCAGCTTTTCCTATTAAGCTTTTTAAAACAGTCCTTTGTCTATCAGTTCTTTCAAAGTCTCCATTTCCAACTTTACGTATGCGAGCATAGGCTACTGCTTGTCTACCATCTAGACTATGCATTCCAGGCCCTTCAATAAGTGGAGAGTCTTTGTCATCCTTATGGAGATTGTTTAAACTTCTAATTCCACTATTTAAAGCCTTTACTTCATAATCCTTTACATCTATTTCTACTCCACCTAATGCATTGATTACCCTTTCTAAACTAAAAAAGTCTACTGTTACATATTTCTCTATATTCATATGGTAGTTATGGTTTACAGTACGAATAGCTAGTTCTGGTCCTCCAAAAGCGTAGGCGGCATTGATTCGATTGTCCTCTCTACCTGGTATAGATACATAGGTATCCCTCATAAGGGAGGTTAATTTTATTTTGTTTTCCCTAGCATCCAGTGTAGCTATCATTATAGTATCGGATCTAGAACGTTTTCCTTCTGCACTACTATCTAAACCAAATAATAGTATATTTGTCACTTTATTGTCTACTGGTGCCTCATCAGATATACCTAAATCTTCTTCTCCCTCTATGGGCACATAATCTATCTTATTTAACATATTATAGCCATAGAAGAAAACTCCAAATATAATAGCAGCAAATACAGCCAATACAATTTTCTTCTTGCTCTTTTTCTTTTTACGCCTTCTTCTAGCTGCCATATTCATCCCTCCTTAGATTCCTGAATATATGTCTATATACTTGTCCAATTATACCAAATTTTACTGGCCAATTCAATCAGCTAGTATATTGTCATTAAATTGTAACCATATTGAAAAAATATAAGGCACCCTACAAGTGCCTCTTCTTTCATCACATGAAAATAGCTCTTTGTCAGTTAGTTTAGGGCTGACAGCCAAGACTTAGGGACATAGCATATTAAGCTTATATGATTTAGTTTGCATTTTAGAAAGCAATAAAAAAGGCCTGGCATTTGCCAAGCCCTAACGTTTATATTTTTTAGATATTTGTTGATATAGTTTGATACCTATTTCTATATCTGATATACTTATATTTTAAGATATGTGCGTTTAATATATTCTGAATATTTTTACTTTAGAAGGGTGTTAGTAGATTTTAGGCAAGCTTCATAAATCCTCACATAGCTTACAAGGAGGTTAACAATGAAATTAAGTGCTGCTTTTATAGCTGACCACTTAGAGAAAAATTATAAGGTTTATAAGGCTAGTAAGCTTTCTACAGAACCTCTTTTAATCAATCCTGCCCTTTACTTTCCAAGAATGAAATTACTAGATTATACTGTATATGTGATAAATAAAAATCAAGTAGATACTTTAAAGGAATATGAGAGATTGCCAAAAAATTGTTTATTTGTATTCGTAGGTGATGTTAATATAATTTTCCCAAATGTATGTATTTTAGAAGGTAATGTAGAGCCTTTGGAAGTTTTCTCAAATATACAGGAGCTATTTAATACATATAATACTTGGCAGGATGATTTAGTACAAGCCTATTTAAAAGGTAAATCTATTGAAACTCTGTTAAAAATAAGTGTGCCTGTGTTAAAAAATTCTCTATTTGTAACAGGTATGGATTTTACCATTTTAGCTTCTGCATACATGGACCCTTCAATGCCCCAGGAAAATATATTTGGTTCTACCCAAAGGACCCACACCTATGTTACTGCTTTAAAAAGTAGTAAACTATACCAGCAGGTAAAGGAGCTTAACAATGTCTTTTATTTCCCATCCCATGTAACTGGACTAGCCTCTCTTTGTGTAAACATCAAGCAAAACAATAGAACTACTCATCGTTTAGTGATGCTAGAAGATAACCGAAAGATAGAAAAAAACGAAGGCTTCCTTTTAGAATTTTTAGCTCGTCTAATTGAACGCATACTCAATCCTCGTCTAGTTAGAAATTTTAATGAGTCTAATAATAGCGATTTCATTAATTTGGCAAACATTTTCTTAGAAATTTTAAGTAATGAAAATGTAGATTATATGGATATAGGGCAAAAGTTTAGTGCTGAAGGCTGGCTACCTGAGCACCAGTATATTTGCCTTTGTATTAAACTAACTGAAGCAGACAAAAGAAATTACACCTACTATCCTATTATTTACTATTTAAAAAATATATTTAACCACTCTTGTCCCCTTCTTTATAAAGGCAATGTAGTAGTTTATATTAATATGAGTCTATCAAAACTAAGCTACAATGAGGTTATTGAGTATATGGAAAACTTTGCAGAAATGAGTTTGTTAAAAGTTGGTGTTAGCCGCATTATGTCTGCCCATATATATCTACATTATCAGTATATACAAACACAAATTGCCCTTTCCCTTGGAATGGAAAAATGGCCAGATAGATTGGTTTATACTTTTAATGATGTTTCTTTTGATTATCTATTGGAACAAGCAACTAAAGAAATGCCACCATCTATGGTGGTTCATGAAAAGCTTTTACAATTAATTGAAAGTGATAGAACCAAAAATACTGAGTATATAAAGACTTTAAGCATGTACTTTAACAACCAATTTAATGCCCTACAGACTGCAGAAAAACTGTTTATACACCGAAGTACTTTAATGTACCGTTTAGATAAAATAAAAAAGATTCTTGGCTGTAATTTTACAGATCCTGATGAAGTACTATACATTATGCTTTCTTTACGCTTGCTTGATTACTTGTAAAATATCAGGTTAGTCTAAAAGGCACTCTTTCGAGTGCCTTTATCTATATGGAAATGCTCAATTCTTCTTTCATTACATCACCAAATAGCTCTTCGTCAGTTGGTTGAGTGCTGGGGATTGGCCAGGATACCCAAGTAACATTTAGTAGATGTTTCCAAGTAATATTTTCACTGGATATATTTCCTCCCCAAGTTCCGCAGCCAAGGCTTAGGGACATAGGCATGCCGTTAGTCCAAGCACCACTATTAGCTAAGCATTGAGGTTGCCTTACCATTACACGGCTTGTGTAGGTCTTCATTGCAAATTCTACTATACGATCCTCATCAGTTGAGTGGATTCCACAGGAATGGCCCTTTCCTTGATATTCTGTTATTTCATTTACTTTATCTATTGCTTCTTGGAATTCCTTAAATTTATATAAAGTTACTACTACCGATAGTTTTTCTCCTGAGAATGGATAGTCAGGACCTACTCCAGTTTCTTCTACCATTATAAACTTCCTATCCTCTGGTATATTAAGGCCTACTACTTCTCCAATCTTCTGTACTGATTGGGCTACTATGTCCCTATTTAATACTCCATCTACCCACATTCTAGCTTGTAGCTTTTCTTTTTCTTCTTCATTAAGCAGGTATCCACCTTCAGCTTCTAAGGCTTTTATCATATCATCGTATATACTTTCATGGATTACTAGGGAGTTTTCTGCAGAACAGCTGGTAGCAAAGTCGAAGGTTTTACTTCTCATTATTTTATTAGCTGCATCTTTAATGTCTGCTGTTTCATCTACTACAACTACTGCATTACCTACTCCTACTCCATAGGCTGGTCTACCAGAGGAGTAAGCTGCCTTAACCATGCCTGCACCACCTGTTGCAAGGATTAG
>CALBUB010000020.1 GCA_937967955.1 uncultured Bacillota bacterium
AGATTTATATGAAAAGTTGAGCGCAAAGGATAAAAAGTTAGAAGAGCTTCGCAAAGAGAATGAAGAGCTTAGAAAACAGATGACACAAAGTAGGATTGCAGCCTATGAACACTACGATTTTAAGGTAGATAGTATAAGTGAAGCCCAAACCCGCAAGAAGTACATAGATGTAGAATTGAAACTGGCCGGCTGGAAAATCAACTCTGATTGTATAAAAGAAGTAGAAGTAAAAGGCATGCCCAATGCTACTGGCATAGGCTATGTAGACTATGTTCTATATGGAAACAATGGAAGGCCCTTGGCAGTTGTAGAAGCCAAAAGGACAAGTGCCGATCCAATACAAGGTACTCAACAGGCCAAACTATATGCCGACTGTCTGGAAAAAGAGTATGGCCAAAGGCCATTTATATTCATTACCAATGGCTTTGAAATATATTTTATAGACGACTATGAAGGCTATCCAAAAAGAAGGGTATCCGGCTTTTTCACCAAGGATGAACTCCAGTTAAAGGTAGATAGGAGAAAACTTAAAAAGCCCCTTGTTAATATAGAAATCAATGAAGACATTACCAATAGATACTATCAGATAGAAGCTGTAACGGCCGTTTGTGATGCAATAGAGAATAAAAGAAGGAAGATGCTTCTGGTTATGGCCACAGGTACTGGAAAGACTAGGACGGCCATATCTATAGTGGACGTTCTAACAAGGCATAATTATGTGAAAAATGTACTATTCCTAGCAGATAGGATAACCCTTGTAAATCAGGCAAAAAACAACTTTAGCAAGCACTTGCCTAATTTATCCTTATGTAATCTGTTGGATAAGAGGGAAGACCCTCAGCAGGCAAGAATGATTTTTTCCACCTATCCAACTATGATGAATGCCATTGATGAGTCAAAAAGGGAAGATGGTAGTAAACTTTTTACACCAGGCCATTTCGACTTGATAATAATAGATGAAAGCCATAGAAGTATCTATAAGAAATATCAAGATATATTCAACTATTTTGATGCCATGCTTTTAGGCCTTACTGCTACTCCCAAAGAGGATATAGATAGGAATACCTATAGTGTATTCGATTTAGAAAATGGCAATCCTACCTATGCCTATGAATATGAACAGGCAGTTAAGGACGGCTATTTAGTAGATTATACTACCATAGAAGTTAGAACAAAGATAATGGAAGATGGAATCAAATATGATGAATTAAGTGAAGAAGAAAAAGAAAAATTTGAAGAGACCTTTGAAGAGGATGAAAACATACAAGACCATATATCCAGCAGTGCTGTAAACGAATGGCTATTTAATGCAGACACCATAGACATGGTTATAGACATGCTCCTTGAAAAGGGCCTTAAAGTAGAAGGGGGAGACAAACTGGGCAAAACCATAATATTTGCAAAAAACAGTAAACATGCAAAGGCTATAGTAGAACGCTTTAACAAGAGATATCCAGAGTATGGAGACGACTTCATTAAGCAAGTAGACTACAGCATAAAGTATGTAGACAATATAATTGATAATTTCAGCCAAAGGGATAAATTACCTCAAATAGCAGTATCAGTAGACATGCTAGATACAGGGGTGGATATACCAGAAATACTAAACTTGGTATTTTTCAAAAAAGTCCGCTCCAAGGCTAAATTCTGGCAGATGATAGGAAGGGGTACCAGACTTTGTAAGGACCTATTAGGAGTAGGGCAGGATAAGGAGAAGTTTTTGATATTCGATTTCTGCAACAATTTTGAGTTTTTCAGGGTAAATCCCAAGCCCCGAGAAGGCAGTACTCAAATGTCCCTTACCGAAAAGATATACAATACAAAACTAGATATAATAAGGGAATTACAGGAATTAAAATATCAGGAAGAGGAGTATATTAAGTACAGGGATGAATTGGTGGATGAAATGCTAACTAGAATTAGAGGGCTAAATGAGGACAGCTTTAGAGTTAGACTTAACCTCCAATACGTTGAAAAATACAGGAATAAGGATGTGTGGCAGAATCTAGATACTATAAATGTTACTGAAATTAAGAAGCACATAGTTCCCCTTATACAAAATTTAAAGGATGATGAATTGGCTAAGAGGTTTGATTATCTAATTTATACAATAATTTTGGCCCTTTTACAGAACAACAATGCTACAAAGGCCATAAAAGCTGTCATAGAAACGGGAGAAAAATTAGCCAAGAAGTCCTCTAGGCCTCAGGTAAGGGAGAAAAAGTATATTATAGATAAGATACAGACAGAAGAATTCTGGGAAAATGTAGATATTTTCGAGTTGGAAGAAGTTAGGGAGGCTTTAAGGGAGCTATTAAGATATATAGAGACCAAAAATCAAAAGATTTATTATACAGATTTCCAGGATACTATAATCCAAGTAAAAGAGGGAGAAGCCATATATAATACCAATGAGCTTAAAAACTATAAAAAGAAAGTAGAACACTATTTAAAAGAACATCAGGACCAATTGGCTGTATACAAGCTGCGCCATAATAAAAAGCTTACTAAACAGGATGTAAAGCAGCTGGAAAAAATACTATGGGAGGAGCTAGGTACTAAGAAGGACTATGAAAAGGAATATGGAAATACTCCAATAACAAAGCTTGTGAGAAAAATTGTAGGCTTGGATAGAAAAGCAGCCAATGAGGCCTTTAGTGAATTTTTAAGGGATGAAAAGCTTAATTCAAACCAGATAAAATTTGTAAAATTAATTGTAGATTATGTTGTAGCCAATGGAGTAATAGAAGACAAGAGGATATTCATGGAAGAGCCTTTCAGAAGTGTAGGCAGCATTACTAGCCTCTTTAAAGACAACATGGATGTGGCCATAAATATAATGAAGGTTGTAGATAAAATAAATGAAAACTGTGAGATAATAGCTTAGGGGCTTGACTCCTAAGCTTTTTGTTGGGAAGAATAAATATTTTTAATAGTATTTGAAAGGATTATTATATTTTCAAAAAAGGTATTGGGTAGTTCAAAGTACGGGTATATTAAAATAGACCTATATTGGAAACTAAATATTAAAGAGAGGTGGAGTCGTGAAAGAATTAAAACTATACTATATGGAAAGGTGTCCTTTCTGTAAAAAGGTCATCCAGTATATGAAAAGGAACAATATAGAAGATGTTGAAATGGTAGATATAGAGGCTGACCCTAAGAATAAGGATGAGTTAATAGAGCTTGGTGGTATGTATCAAGTGCCTATGCTTTTGATAGATGGAAAGCCCCTTTATGAGTCGGACGATATTATAAAGTGGTTTAAGGAGAATTATCAATAGATAGCATCTTATCGTTAAGCAGGCTAGCAAATATATTTGCTAGCCTGCTTTTAGTTGGAGCTTTATTCATCTATTTAACTTTTTCTGAAGAGGTATCCTGCCTTTTAGCAATTTCCCTAGGATCTATTTGTGTCAGTATTACTGCTATAAACACTAAAACACAGCCTACAATTTCTTTTGTGGTCATAGACTCATTTAGGAATAGGGCACCACATATGGCCGAAAACACAGCTTCTAAACTCATTATTAGTGAAGCCACTGTGGGGCTTGTGTAT
Organism: uncultured Bacillota bacterium; assembly: GCA_937967955.1. Taxonomy (GTDB): domain Bacteria; phylum Bacillota; class Clostridia; order Tissierellales; family Tepidimicrobiaceae; genus JAAYHX01. The sequence goes on from CALBUB010000020.1 coordinate 3,560, forward strand.
TTCTGGCCTATTATTTGCAATGTATAAGCTACTCCTACCACCATTACTGCAGTATAGACTATGGGGCCAGCACAGTCTATTAAAGCTCTTATAGTTGGCTTTTCAAATATGAAAGCTGCAAATAAGGATAATGTACCTGCTGTAGCAAATTGCATACAAGATAGCTTTAAGCTTTCCGTCTTAGCTGTATAAAAATCTACAATTATAATGTGCAAAGCCCAAAATAGGGTACCTGCCAAGACTATAGCATCCCCTATTTCCATAGAAAAGCCTTCTTTAATAGTAAGTAGATAAAGGCCTATAACAGCCAGCACTACTCCCAGCCAAGTATATGCTTCCACTTTCTTTTTCATGAATAGACCAATAATAGGTACCAGCACAATATAAAGTGCAGTAATAAAGCCAGCCTTTCCAGCAGTTGTATATACTAAGCCCCATTGTTGTAATGAAGCACCAAAGAACAAGGCAAAGCCGCAGAGTATTCCTCCAGTAATTAGGTCCTTCCTATCATATTCAATCTTTTCTTCACTTTTTCTTTCTTTAGCAGTATTAAATAGGAATATTAAAGGAAGAAGTACTACAGCCCCTAGGAGGAATCTAGAAGCACCAAAGGTAAAAGGTTCCACATAGTTCATGCCTAATTTCTGTGATACAAAGGATGTACCCCATATAATTGCAGTTAGCAGTAAAAATATACTCCCTTTTACTTTTTCCATTCTATTCACCTGCCATAGTCGTGTTTTCATATTAAGACTAATTATAACACAATATGTTTTTATATAATATTTATTCGTTATATGGTTAAGAAATATAATAAAAAATTAACAAATTACCCCTTGAAAACAGGATGGCATATGATACAATCTTTTCAGGAGACTAAAAATTTTTTTAGGCTATAAATAAATAATTTATGATTTTAAAGGGGGATTTTGTATGAAAAGATTTACACTGCCAAGGGACATTTATTATGGTGAAGGGGCTTGAAGAACATTAAGGGCAAAAAAGCTATACTAGTTCTAGGCGGAGGCTCCATGAAAAGATTTGGCTTTGTTGATAAAGTACTTGGCTACTTAGAAGAAGCAGGAATCGAAACTAGACTGTTTGAAAATGTAGAACCAGATCCATCTGTTGAAACAGTTATGAAGGGCGCTGCAGCAATGAGAGAATTTGAGCCTGATTGGATTATATCTATGGGCGGAGGTTCTCCAATTGATGCTGCTAAAGCTATGTGGGTATTCTACGAATATCCAGATCTTACCTTTGAAGATATAATTGAACCCTTCTCCTTACCAACCTTAAGGAATAAGGCTAAATTTATTGCTATTCCATCTACTTCTGGTACTGCCACAGAGGTTACTGCCTTCTCAGTTATTACGGACAATGAAAAAGGTGTTAAATATCCATTAGCAGACTTTAACATAACCCCAGATATTGCAATAGTAGATCCTGAGCTAGCCCAAACTATGCCTGAAAAGTTAGTAGCTCACACAGGAATGGATGCTTTAACCCATGCCATAGAAGCTTATGTATCTACTGCTAATAGTCCTTTTACAGATCCACTTGCCATAAAAGCTATCCAAATGGTTGTAGAGTATCTAATAGATTCATATAATGGAGACAAAAAAGCCAGAGAACAGATGCACTATGCCCAATGTCTAGCAGGTATGGCCTTTACAAATGCCCTACTAGGTATAGTCCACTCTATGGCACACAAAACAGGAGCAGCCTTCTCTACAGGACACATTCCACATGGCTGTGCTAATGCCATATATTTACCCTATGTAATCCAGTTTAATAAGAAAAATGCAAAAGATAGATACGTAGATATTGCTAAGAGTATTGGTATAGAAGGCACAGACGATGAATGTATAGATAAGTTAGTTAATAAGATAAATGAAATGAATGAAAAATTAGGTATTCCAAGGACATTGAAAGCTTTTGGAATTGATGAAAAAGAGTTTAAGGAAAAGCTATCTAATATTGCTGAATTAGCTGTAGGAGATGCTTGTACTGCATCTAACCCAAGGCCAATTACTCCTGAAGAAATGGCAAAACTATTTGAATGTGCTTACTATGGTAAGGAAGTTGACTTCTAATATATTACTACATTA
>CALBUB010000021.1 GCA_937967955.1 uncultured Bacillota bacterium
ATTTACCTAAAATAAGGAAAACAAATGGAGGTGCTATATGAGAGAAAAAGTATTAGAAATAATAAAGGAGATTAAGGCTGAATTAATACAGCTTAACGAATACATTTATAATAATCCTGAACTAGGCTATGAAGAATTTAAGTCCTCAAAGGCCCATATGGCTCTACTTAAAAAACACAACTTCCATGTTATAGAAGGTTACTTAGGCATGGAAACTGCCTTTAGGGCTGAATATAAGGGGAAAAAGGAAGGCCCTACCATTGCCTACTTGGCAGAATACGATGCCCTGCCAGAGATAGGCCATGGTTGTGGTCATAATCTGTTGGGAACAGTAAGTACAGGGGCAGGTATTGTATTGAGTAAGTTTGTAGACCAAATAGGAGGCAGGGTAGTAGTTTTTGGTACACCAGCAGAGGAAACCAGCGGTGCAAAGGTGGTTATGGTTGAAAAGGGGGCCTTTGAGGATGTAGATGTGGCTATGATGGCCCATCCAGATGCAGAATTTTACCAAAGTGGCAGCTCCTTGGCCTTAGAAGCTATACAGTTTACCTTTAGGGGTAAAACGGCCCACGCAGCCTCCTCACCAGAAAAGGGCATAAATGCATTAGATGCAGTAATCCAAACTTTTAACTCTATAAATGCCCTAAGAGAGCATATACTTCCTACAGCCAAAATCCATGGGGTTATCATTGAAGGAGGAAAGGCTGCTAATATAGTACCTGATTTAGCCATTGCCCAATTTTATATTAGGGCAACTACTAAAAAGTATTTAAAGGAGTTAAGTGAAAAGGTTAAAAACTGTGCCAGAGGAGCTAGTTTAGCTACTGGAGCTAAACTAGAAATTACAAACTATGAAGCTTCTTATGATAATATGGTTACCAATAAAACCTTATCAAAGATATATAATGAAAACTTAAAAAGCTTGGGAGTAGAGGACTGTGAAAAGGTAAGGAAGACTTCAGGTTCCTTAGATATGGGGAATGTAAGCCATGTGTGTCCTGCTATACATCCATATTTTGGCATAGCCAGAGGAACAGGCATAGCTCCTCACACAAGGGAATTAGCTGCAGCCACATTGACTGATGAAGCCCATGATAGCATGGTAAAGACAATAGGAGCATTAGTATTAACTGGCATAGATGTGATAGTAGATAAGGAGCTGTTAAAGGCTATTAAAGATGAATTTAATAGCAATGAGGACAAATAATAAGGAAATTAGGATGCATGGTTCCTATATTTAGAGGGGCCATGTATTTTTTTATAAAATTTTTATTTACGGGAACTTTTTAGCCCCCATATCCATCTAATTAGTAGAGGGGAGGATGGAATGAAGACTATAGACTTAGAAAATAAACAGCTTGTAAACAAAATAAAAAAGGGACAGCTCCAATTTCTAGTCCAGTGGCTTGAGGACAATAAGGATAAATTATATAAAATTTCCTGGTCTTATCTATATAATCATGCAGACATAGAAGATGTATTCCAAGATACCTTAATTAAAGTATATGAAAATATACATACACTGAAAAATCCAAATTATTTTGAAAGCTGGTATATAAGCATATTGCTAAATGAGTGTAGAAAAAAGCTAAGGGAAAACAAAAAAGAAGTTTTAAAGGAAAATGTAGAAAATGATGAATACCACATAGATCAATACGATTTTTTTCAAGAACTCAATTCTATAGATGATATATACAAGGAAGTAATAGTGCTAAAGTACATATCTGGCTATACCCAGGAGGAAATATCAAATATTCTAGATATTCCAATAGGGACTGTAAAATCAAGACTTTATAGAGGCCTTAGAGAGCTTAGAAAACTGATAAAGGAGGTGTAGCATTGGGCTGTAATATTATTAAAGACAAACTTCTAGATTATATAGATGGCAATTTAAACAAGGAGGAAGAAAGAAAAATAAAAGAGCATTTAAGTGCTTGTGCAGAATGCTATAAGGAATATATGGAACTAAAGTCAACAATTGCTTATATAAAGGATGGAGCTAATATAATAGATACAAGTAAAGAACTAACTTTAAGTCCCAAAATGGTAAAGAAAAAAGCTGTCAGAAGCTTTACAAGAACTGGCTTAATAGCAGTCATACTATCCCTAATGTTAGTAGCAACTGTATTTGCTACAGAGATATTCGATTTTATGAAATGGTGGAAAAAGAGCAGTGAAAGGCAAATATCAGCTTGGGAAAAGCTTATAGAAAATGGAGTAGGCCAGAAGCTAAATATATCAGTAACAGACCAGAATATTAGGGTTACTGCAGAAGGGGTAATTGCTGATGATTTTAATACTATTATTCTTCTGAAGATAGAGGACTTAGAAGGAAATATCAGGTTTGTTCCAGGAAGAGACACAGCCAATAATGCTCCATTAGCAGTAGGTGGAGATATAAAAAGAATATATGAAGAAATTTCCTTTCCCTTATCAGCAAACTATTCCCCCCTTTATGTAGAAGATGAAAATACTGTTAAACTGATGGTATATACTTTTCCTATGAGTAAAGATGAGGGAAAGATAGAAATATATATAAATGAACTTATGAGTTTCATAAATGAAAGTAAAGAATCTCAAGTAAGGGTAGCGGGAAATTGGAATATGACCATACCAGCTAAAAAGCTTAAATCTAAAATCTATCTTGTAGATGAAGAAATAGACCTAGGTGGAAATGAACTGACTATAGAGAGAATAACCATAGCACCTACAACTACAAGAATACACTATAAGCTACAAGTATATGATGAAGAAAATAGGCGTTTTATTGATGACATAAGCTTTTTAGTAAAGTGTGGAAGGAAGACTTATGGCAGGTCAGAACTAAGTCGTGGGGGAGCTATGGAATATAAAAGCTTTGGAGTTGTTCGTAGGGAGTTCGATATTGAAAGCCTTTATCTGGAGGAACCAAAGGAAATTGCTTTAATAGTAAATACCTGTAGATATACTAGCCGAGGCCAGAAAAAATATCATATAGACTGGGACAATCTGCCACAAGTTATAGAATATGACAACAGCAAGATCACCATTGAAGATATAAAATATAATGAGGACAGTGCAGAAATAATAATTAAGGAAGATGATAGAAAGGATAGGAAATATATAAGGTCAAATATATATTTAAAAATAAAGGATGTAATTAAAGAAATACATGACGGAGCTGAGTACACTTATAGAGATGAATATCTATTCTATGGAAATCCTATAGAATATGAAATAAGGGATTCCAAGGGTAAGGTAAAGGATGAAGAAAATATCAGCTGGACGGATGAAATGTACGTCTTTGCCTTTAAACAAAAAATAACTTTAAGTCCAGAAGATTTTAGGAGACAGGGTTTATCTGTGGAAGATTTTAAAGAATATCTAATACCTGATGAACTATATATAGATGGGCAGGAATATATAGAGTTTCCAAATATAAAAGTAAATATTAAATTAGACAAATAAGACAGAGGAATTGGTCCCTCTGTCTTTCTAATTAAAGTATACTTCATCGATTATTATATCTACATATTCCCTTCTAATAGCAGGAGTATAGTAGATACCGTAAGTTATTAAGCCATTTTCCTGCCTATCATTTTCCAATTCTATATAAGCCTTATATACAGGTTGAAAATTTTCGCTATAGGGAGTTATATAGTATTCCAACTCTATTTTAACAATATCCTCCCGGCTTATATTTTCATCATAGGGGACTGTAGTTAGATAGTCGCCCTTTAGGATGTTAGAAATAGCTTCCTCTACAGGGATTATTGGATAATCTCCAATCTTTTCGTACTCATAAATTGAGGGTAAATGGATTACATGAAGGCCATTGGTTTCTTCGGAAAAGCCAAAACTAGCCCTGTTAAAGCTATAGTTTAGTATCTTTTCTTGGTCGGTGCCCTTTTTATCATATACATAGTGGCTGTAACTTTTATCCCCATCAAAGGAGTAATCAAAGACTACCTCAAATTCAGGTTCTTTAAAATTAAACAGCTCCTCATATAGCTGGTAATAGTACTTTAGATAGTAAACTTGTCTTTGGTACTCATCTTTTATATTTGTATCTGGCAGTTTTACTGGTTCATCCCAATAAATGGAAGCAGATAGGTCAGGCCATACACTTATAGAAATACCCTTGTCACATTTATAGGAAGCATAAAAGCCATCTGCTTCTAATATGTTTACTCCTAAGGTTTTGGCTATATTTTCAGCTAACTTATCCTTTTCTTCTCTGGGAATATAATCATCCAGCTCCATAGGCTCAGTTGGTAAATGGTTTTTAAATACTGGGAGGGTATTTATTTTCATATCCTTTGACCAAGGGTTGTTAGTTATTAACTCTTCTCTATTGTATAGCATGATGCCATGATATCCCATTCCATCAGGAGAAAACTTAAACTGGATTTTAGGTAAATTTTCATCTATAACTGGGGGAGGGGATTCATATTCTACATTAGGTGAGTAGTCTTTTTTGTCCATATATGTTCTTATAAAGAAGGAGGATATAACAATTACAATGCTTGCTGCAATAGCTGAAAGTCTGCCTATACTTATGCTTTTCCCTTTTTTATTTTCCAATATGTTTTTTAGCATTCTCTCCTTCTGCTCTTCATCTGGTTTTATGTATTCCAAAGCAGTTTTGATCTTATTATCCATTTTCCATACCTCCTAGGCTTTTTTTGAGTAGCTTTCTACCTCGATACAGCCAAGATCTTATGGTTGACTCCTTTACACCGAGAGTTCTTGAAATCTCCACACTAGAATAGCCTTCGTAATAATAGAGATAGATTACCGTTTTGTATTTTGTCGGCAAGGATAAAACCTCTTCTAGTATTTCAAATTCATAGGTATCCATGTGTTTGAAAGCCTTTATGTGCTCTTCATAATTGCTCCTTTTACTTCTGAACCAATGCTTTAAGTTGTTTTTGCAGACATTAGAAGCAGTAACTATTAACCAAGCCTTTTCGTGGGCTTCATCCTTGAAGGCTATATTGCTATTTATTAGCTTTAAAAAAGTAGTTTGAACTGCATCCTCTGCTTCTTGTTTATTTTTCATAAACATAAAACAGACTCTATATACTGTGTCTACATGCCTATTGTATATATCTTCAATATCTATTTCTTTTAAGTTACCTGGCATTTTTCCACCTCCTATATAGAAAACAATCAAAGACGGAAAAGTGTTGCAGCAGTTTTAAGTATTATATCAATTTTTTGTATATCAGTTGATACTACTGACCATTTATTTTATGAAATAGTAATCTAATCAGTTTAAATTACCAGTTTTGGGGAACAAATAAAATGATTAATAAATAAAGGGGAGGAAATCATTATGAAATACAAAATGCTACATACTTGCATAAGAGTAATGGATTTAGAGAAGAGCTTAAAGTTTTATAAAGAAGCTTTAGGATTTAGAGAAACAAGAAGAAAAGACTTTCCAGAGCATGAATTCACTTTGGTTTATTTAAGCGATGAAGATGGAAAGTATGAATTGGAACTAACCTACAACTACAATCCAGAAAAGCCTTATGAAATAGGCAATGGATTTAGCCATATAGCAGTTGCTGTAGATGACCTAGAAGCATCCCACAAAAGGCATAAGGAGATGGGCTATAAGGTTACAGACCTTATGGGACTTCCAGGAGACCCACCAAGGTATTACTTCATAACAGACCCAGATGGATACGACATAGAAGTGATAAGGGCAGAATAATAGGCGACTTTTGGTCGCCTATTTATATTATTAGGTGTATTTCGTTTTCTGATGGGTCTTTAGTAATATAGTTTCCATTTTCAAGTTTTACTTCATAGCCAAGTCTAGTTAGATTATCCACCGTATCCTTCCTTGTGTTTTCATCTGGAAGCTTTATTGTAAAGTATTTCATGCCTACGCTGTTTTTTGATGGAGGGGGTGCACCTATGCCATTCCACACGTTGAAGGCTATGTGGTGATGGTAATTTCCTGAGGAAATAAAGGTAGCCTGTTTAGGCATTCTAGCAACTACATTAAAGCCTAATCCATCTACATAGAATCTTTCTGCTTCTTCTAGGTTAGATACGTGAAGGTGTATATGGCCAATTATGGTCTCTTCAGGGATTCCATCCCAAACTTCATCTTTAGCTTCCTCCATGAGCTCCCTAAGATATAAGGGTTTTGTTACCATGTTTACTGTACTCCCATCCCACTGCCAAGTAGTATAAGGGGTGTCTGCATATACTTCTATGCCATTATCATCCACATCCTGAAGATATAGGGCTTCGCTAACTCCATGATGGGAAGCTCCAATTATGGGATAATTGGTTTCCTTTAGGTGTTTTATGAATTTGCCTAGTTCCTTTCTGTTGGGAAGAAGTAAGGCAAAGTGATATAATCCTGTTCTTCTTAGTTCTTTAGGTTTTATATCCTCTGGTTGTTCTAAGGTTATTATGAGATTTATACCATCTGCTGTTAATATGGCTTTTCTATCTTCCAAATGGAGGACTTTAAACCCCATTACCTCTTTGTAGAATTTCAAGGATCTATTTAAATCTTCTATTTTCAAAGCCACTTGGCTTACGTACTTATTGGGACTTCTATGAAATTTTGACATATTAACCACCTTTTAGAGTATTTGATATATTTATAATATATTTACCCATATTTGTAGGAATTAATTTTATATATGAAAATTGGAAAATATGCTATAATTATTACTATATCTATATGAGCAAATTAAAAGGAGGAGCTTTGGATGGCAATAAACAACATTTTGGAATGGACCCTATTATCCGAGTGCCCTATACCCAAGGATGTAGAGGAGATATTGGTAGATGGAGAATATGCTGTAGCAGCCTATAAGACATTTAGGGATAGTGCCATATTTACAAACAAAAGGCTTATAGTAAGGGATTCTCAAGGGCTTACAGGTAAGAAAGTGGAGATATACTCTTTACCCTATTCATCCATATACATGTGGTCAACTGAAAATGCAGGAAAGCTATTTGACATCAACGCAGAAGTAGAGCTTTGGACTAGAGCAGGCCATATTAAGATTAATTTACAAAGAGGAGTAGATATTAGAAAATTTGACAAATTAATAGCTAACGCTATATTAAAATAGACAGAATTGAGGTGTTGCATATGGTGGAAGGAAGCTACAAAAGAGGAAGGTTTAAAGAGGCTATAGTTGAATCTATGCCTATTGTTTTAGGCTATTTTCCAATAGCCATGGCTTTTGGCCTTTTATCTAAAAACACAGCCTTATCCTTAAGGGACACAAGCCTTTTATCGGCCATAGTCTATGCAGGAGCTAGTCAGTTTATGGCTCTTGATTTAATAAATGCAGGGGTCAACTCCTCCAGTATCATACTGGCTATATTTCTTTTGAATATAAGACACATAATGATGTCTGCTTCCTTATCTGTAGAATTTAAAAATATACCCAAGAAATTTCTCCCTATTCTAGGAGCAGGAATTACTGATGAGACCTTTTCAGTAGTATCTTTTAATAAGGATAAAATCAATTTAGTGTATGTAAGTACCATATTCCTACTATCCTATCTTTCCTGGAATATAGGGACTATAGCAGGATACTTAGTAGGAGAAATACTACCTGCATCTTTACAAGCCAGCCTAAGCATAGGTTTATATGCCATGTTTGCAGCTTTACTTTTTCCTGAAGCAAAAAAGTCAAAGAATACCTTGGTCTTATTTTTCATATCTGGAATCGTATATGCTGTAATCTATTATTCAAAGATATTTACTGCAGGCTGGGATATAATACTTGCTATAATAATAGCTTCAGCTTTGGCAGTCCTACTATTTGACAATAAGGAAGAGGAGAGTGAAAATTGAAAGGATATCTACCAGTTATAATAGGCATGGCATTGGTTACCTATCTACCTAGAGTAATACCTTTAATGGTTCTTAAGGATAGACAGTTGAATGATAAAGTAAAGAAATTCTTACAATACATACCCCATACATCTTTAAGTGTGTTGATAATAAGGGGCATACTGACCTCATCCCAAGATATGCTACTTCCAACTATATTAGGCATATCTTCAGCTGCTGTTGCAGCATATATAAAGGGAGATTTATTGCTATCAGTATTTGTAGGGGTATTAGTATCATACCTATTACTTATGTAAGCCATAAAAAGCACTGCCAAAATCTAGGCAGTGCTTTTTTGACTTGTTTTAGCTAACAAAGTCTATATATGATATTATTTATTATATAAAATATTAAGAAAAGGGGTTTTAGAATATGACAGACTACTTAAAAGCTAAACACATACTGGAAGAGAAAATAAATATAAATGGCATTCCAGCCATACTCTTTAGGCCAAGAGAAAAAGAAGGCTCCTTCCCTACAATAATCTTCTACCATGGCTGGAGTTCAAATAAGGAAAAGCAGAGAATGAGGGGCTTCATATTGGCGTCAGTAGGCTATCAGGTGGTAATTCCTGATGCCATATATCATGGGGAAAGGAATCCTCTTCCTAACTATAAGCCAAAAAATGCAGGAAAATACTTCTGGGAAGTAATATTCAACAATATGGAGGAAGCCTCTACCATAATTGATGAATTAGTATCTAAATATGATGCTGCTCCTAATAGAATAGGAGTTACTGGCCATTCTATGGGAGGCTTTACAGCTGCTGGCATATTTACCCATAATCCTAATATAAAGGCTTTGGTAGTGTTAAATGGTTCCTGCTATTGGGAAAATTCCAATGAATACTTTGCAAAAGCCTTACACATTAAAGAAGATGAAGAGATTAAAAAATTAATAGAAAAGGTCTCCCAATTAGATCCTATGAACAATATAGATTTATTAATAGATAGACCAATCCTTATACTCCATGGGGAAAAGGATAGTTCAGTTCCCATTGAAAGTCAAAGTTTATTTTATAACAAAGTAGAGGCTAAATACAAACACAAGGATAGAATTAAGTTTATTGCATATCCTAACTTAAACCATTTTGTCACAACAAATATGATGGAAGAGACCATAGCTTGGTTTTGGAAAAATTTGTAATATACTCTAATTTTGTAAATTTAGAGATTTTTTCAAATATTACATAATCTTTTTATTTCTTGACTTAGAAGTTAATATTTGCTATTTTATAAGGAACATAATTTGTTGCATACATTTGTGCAATAATTTTTTCCACTGGCACATATTATTAATGAACAAATACATGGAGGGATAAGAATGGAATTTGTTGGAGAAGGCTTGACTTTCGATGATGTGCTACTACTTCCAGGTAAATCGGAAGTTTTGCCAAAGGATACAAAGGTTAACACATATTTAACTAAAAAGATTAAGCTAAACATACCCCTTGTTAGTGCAGGTATGGACACAGTAACAGAGTCAAGGATGGCTATAGCCATAGCTAGAGAAGGCGGCATTGGTATAATCCACAAAAACATGTCTATTGAAAAACAAGCTTTAGAAGTTGACAGAGTAAAAAGATCTGAACATGGAATAATAACCGATCCTTTTTCCCTTTCTAGACACCACAGCGTTTCTGATGCTTTAGAATTAATGGAAAGATATCACATTTCTGGAGTACCAATCATTGAAGAGGATAGAACATTAGTAGGAATTATAACTAACAGGGATATCAGATTTGAAACGGATACTTCTAAAAAAATAGATGAAGTAATGACTAAAGAAAATTTGGTTACAGCTAAAATAGGAACTACCTTAGATGAGGCCTTAGAAATAATGAAACAACATAAAATTGAGAAGTTGCCCATAGTAGATGATGATTACAAACTGGCTGGCCTAATAACTATTAAGGATATAGAAAAGCAAATTGAATATCCTAACTCTGCTAGGGATGAATCTGGTAGACTTCTAGTTGGAGCAGCAGTGGGAGTAACTGAAGATGTACTAGAAAGGGTTGGGGCCTTGGTAGATGCTAAGGTAGATGTAATAGTTGTAGATACTGCCCACGGCCATTCAGTAGGAGTAATAGAAACGGTTAAGAAGATTAAAAGGGAGTTTCCAAATTTACAAGTTATTGCAGGAAATGTGGCTACTTATGAGGGAACGGTAGAATTGATTAAAGCTGGTGCAGATGCTGTTAAGGTAGGAATTGGCCCTGGTTCCATATGTACTACTAGAGTGGTTACAGGAGTAGGAGTACCACAAATAACTGCCATTATTAATTGTGCTAAAGCTGGTAAGGAATATGGAGTACCCATAATTGCTGATGGAGGAATTAAGTACTCTGGAGACATTACAAAGGCTTTAGCTGCAGGAGCAGACACAGTGATGATAGGTTCTCTATTTGCTGGAACTAAAGAAAGTCCAGGGGAAGAGGAGCTTTATGAAGGAAGAAGATTTAAAGTTTACAGAGGAATGGGTTCACTAGGTGCCATGAAAGCAGGTAGCAGTGATAGATATTTCCAAAAAAATACTAAGAAATATGTGCCAGAAGGAGTAGAGGGAAGAGTTCCATACAGGGGCCCATTGGGAGATGTAGTTTACCAACTAATTGGAGGCTTAAAATCAGGAATGGGTTATGTTGGTGCTAGAACTATTAAAGAACTACAAGAAAAAGCAAAATTCATTAAGATAACTACTGCTTCCTTAATCGAAGGTCATCCTCACGATGTATATATAACTAAAGAAGCTCCTAACTATAGTAGAAGGTAAGGAGGAACAAGCTTGATATTAATATTAGGTTTAGGTGGAAAGTTTAGTAGAAGTTTAGGCAGAAAGCTTAGACAAAGGAAAGTCTATTGTGAAATAGTGCCCCATAACTATTCTATAGAGAAAATAGAAGACAAAAAACCTGAAGGATTAATAATAGTAGGTGGAGAAGATAGGGATATCTCTGATTTAAGTGGAGATATATTCAAATTAGGAATTCCAGTATTGGCTATTGGCTATGGTATAAAAGCAATAGAAGCAGTTTATGGTGGCAAGACAACTAAATCTTACAAAAATGAATATGCTTTCCAATTGGTTAATGTAGACAGGGAAAGCCTCTTATTTAACGGAATGGAAGAAAAGGCAAAGCTGTGGCTAGATAGGGAGTACGTATTTGAAACCATTCCTGCTGGCTTTAAAAAAATAGCAGCTTTTGAAGGAAATACTGTAGCCATAGCAAAAGAGGAAGATAAGGTATATGCTGTTACATTCCAGCCAGAAGTAGAGGATTCGACCGATGGAAAGTGTATAATCGACAACTTCTTGTTTAAAGTGTGCAACTGTGACAAGGCTTGGGATATGGAAGAGTTTATAAACAATAAGCTAGAAGAGATAAAGAGGACTGTAGGAAATAAAAAGGCCCTATGTGCCCTATCTGGCGGGGTGGACTCATCAGTGGCAGCAGTTTTAGTCCACAAGGCTATTGGGGATAATTTAGTGTGCGTATTTGTAGACCATGGCTTACTTAGGAAAAACGAGAAAGAATATGTAGTTGAAACTTTTAAAGAAAAGTTCCATATGAATCTAATAAATGTAGATGCAAAGGATAGATTCTTAAGCAAATTAAAGGGAGTAACAGACCCGGAAAGAAAAAGGAAGATAATAGGCGAGGAGTTTATAAGGGTCTTTGAGGAAGAAAAGAATAAGCTTACGAATATAGAATTCTTAGTACAGGGAACCATATACACAGATATAATCGAATCGGGAGTAGATGGCAATAAGGGGATAAAAAGCCATCACAATGTAGGTGGACTTCCAGAAGATATGGATTTTCAGCTTTTAGAACCAATAAAACAATTATTTAAGGATGAAGTAAGAGAAGTTGGAAGGCTATTAGGTATCCCTGAAGAAATAGTAAATAGGCAGCCTTTCCCAGGTCCTGGTCTTGGAGTAAGGGTATTAGGAGAAGTAACAGAGGAGAAACTTGAAATATTAAGGGAAGCAGACCACATATTTAGAGAAGAAATAGAAAAGGCCAAGCTAAAGGATAAAATATGGCAGTATTTTGCCGTTATTCCTGATATAAAATCTGTAGGTGTGAAAGATGGAGAAAGGACTTATAATTATACTATCATATTAAGGGCGGTAAACAGTATAGATGCTATGACTGCCAGCTGGGCAAGAATCCCTCTGGATGTTTTAGCTAAGATTTCCAACAGGATTACTGCAGAAGTTCCACAAGTCAATAGGGTAGTGTATGATATTACAGACAAGCCTCCAGCTACTATTGAATGGGAGTAAATAGAAGCCACGATGATTTCATCGTGGTTTTTTTATTGGAAAGCTATTTACA
>CALBUB010000022.1 GCA_937967955.1 uncultured Bacillota bacterium
GTAATATCCATAACTATCCCAATCCCCCTTACACCTAGAAATACTATTATTTGGTATTATTCCATAAGCCTACTAGCTTGTCAACAATAATGTTGGCCAGCTACTATAGGGCTCTAATATATTTTCTAAAGTTTACATGTTTAAAGGTTCTATAAGTAATAGTCTTATTACCCTTTACCCTTTCTTCTACTTGCCTTTTAGTAGTAGCATATATAGGTATCCTATCTATGTTTAAACAATAGTCTACAATATAAAAGGTTGCTCCAAATTCCCCCTGGACAAGCACATAGTCTTTTTCTTCTGATTCTTCCAAAATCCAAGCTTTAATAGGTTTCAATATTTCCGTTTTAAGCTCCCCTTCAGGGTCTATATTAGACCATGTCTCTTGTAATGGAGAAGGTAAAGTCTTTATTTCCTTGACCTTTAACACCTCTTTAGCTTCCCTTATTTGTAACTCTGAAAGTTTATGGGACATTATAACTAGTAAATTCAAAAGCTATCACCTCATACTTTCTTATATTTACCCTTCAGAATATTAGATTTATGAAGAATTTATTAGCATATGTTTATTCTTCTTTAAACAATGGAAAAATCCTTTTTTAATTGTTAAGCCAAGTTAAAAAACAAAAATGTACAGAAATAAACTAGTTTATTTCTGTACATTTACTTTCTATAGCCTATTACCTATCCTTATTTTTTAAATATCTAGCAATTAGCTTATCTAGTTTTTGGCTTAAATTTAAGGTTTCTACATTATTTACCATTTTCAAATCCTCACTAACCCTTTTATTTAGCTCCTCCCTTAATCCTTCTATTTCTTGTAGCAAATAGGCCAACTTCTTGCTATTTTCTAAACCATTAGACCCACCCATTTTTTCTTCCTCCGTAAATTTCTATCCAACATATTATTCCTCCAAATCTCATTAAGCCATAATAACCTAATTACACACTAATTTAACATCCAAATTTATTAGCTAACAACCTCCTTTCCCCAATAGCTCTTTCCTCCCCTTTAACTTTTTTACTATCTATTCTTTGTATGTTCTATTTTCTCTATTAGAAATACATGGGTAATTTTATGGCTTTTAAAGTATAAGGAAAATAAAGGAATATAGCAAAAGAATTAGATTAAATAACAGAGAGGATTATAGCGGATATAAGAATTTATTTAATTTTACCCTTATATATTTGGTCTCAAACCTATATTCTTATATTTTAATATTTTTCTCAGCTATATCTTTATTAAAAAACTAAATAAATTTAAAGCCTTAAACATATAAATTAATATGTTTATACCTTTATTTCCAAATAGTACGGGGTGATATATTGAAGGCAAGGGGTTTCATATACGGTTCTATATTTATGGTCTTAATTAATTTTATAGTAAGAACTGTAGATTTTGTATACGATGTAATGTTGTCTAAATACATTGGAGCAGAAGGCCTAGGCCTTGCCCACATGGCTAGATCGGTGCTAATGATATTTATAGTCATCTCTAGTGCTGGCATACCAACAGCTATTGTAAGGCTGGTAGCAGAATACAAATCTAAAAATGATTATTTTACTATTAAAAAGATACTTAGGGTTTCATTTTTACTGGCCCTTACCTTTGGTATTGTATTTAGCTTAATCATTGGCTTCTTTGGAAATTTTATTGCCATAAATATATATAAAAATGAGTCAATAATTGTACTCATATACTTCTTAATTCCTGCTGTTATCCTTTTGCCTCTTACCATAACTTTTAGGGGATATTACTATGGATTAAGAATAATAACTGTACCTAATGTTTCACAGATAATAGAGCATGTGGCCCAACTTATAATAGTGTTTTTAATGCTCACTTTATCCCAGCCAATAACTCCAATTAAAGGGGCCTTAATTGCCATATGCGGTATCTCCATAGGAGAGGTTTTTGATTTAATATGGCTTACTTCCATGTTGAAAAAGACCAATAAAAGAATGATGAATATTCCATACAGGAAAAAGTCTGCCTTTGAAATATTAAAGCAGCTCTTTTCCATATCTGCCCCTATTGCCTTGGCTGATGTAATAGGGGTTCTGTTAAGGTTTGCTAATTCCATATTCATTCCTAGAAAATTAATGGATATAGGATATAGCTACAGGGAGGCAGTTTCAACACTAGGAAGAATTTCAGGAATGGCAATGCCCTTAATTGCCCTTACCTTTATAGTAACAGGGGCAGTGGTTACAAATATAGTCCCAAATCTTTCAGAAAATATGGCTACAAAAAGGTACCACAAGGTAAAAAGGGATATAACTTTTGCCTTTAAAATGACTTTGCTTGCAGCCATACCACTAAGTATAATATACCTGGTCTATGCTGAACCTTTAGGATATTACATATATGAAGATTCTCAAGTAAGTTATTTCATAAGAGCCCTGTCTCTTGGAAGTGTATTTTTATCCCTAGAACATACCTTTTCAGGCATATTAAATGGCTTAAATAAGCAGGTGGCCGCTACAATAAATAGATTAATAGGCCTTGGAATACAGGTGTTTTGTATCTATTCCCTTATTGGCAATCCAAAGTTTGGAATAAACGGCTTCTTTATAGGCTTCTTCCTATCCAGTATCACCATATTCCTACTAGATTCTATAATCATTAGGAAAAAAATAAAGCTGGGTTTAGACTTTAGAGATATAATCTTAAAGCCTATTTTATCCAGCTTTATAATGCTAATAGCCATATACTCTTCTATGGAAATACTAGAAGGCTTTAGCCTAGGAGCTTCAACTAAATTCTTCTTAAGTTTAGGGGTAGGTGGAGTAGCCTACATAATTATGCTATTTATCACTAATGCTATTCCTAAAAATACCGTTAAAAGGCTAAAAAAGGGTAATATCTAATTTACCATACAGCTACAGTGCTATCGGCTCTCTTGTCTGTAGCACCTATTAAAGTGTCACCTTTCTTTACTATTATCTGGCCCCTGCCAAAGCTACCATAGCTTAACATAGACCTTATTTCATGGCCCATTTCTTTTAGCTTTCTAGCAATATGGGCTGGGAATTCAGCTTCCACATTTACCTTTTTATCTTCTTCCCACTGCCATCTAAAGGCATCTAGGGCCTCTTGAGGATTTAAGTTAAAATCAATCATATTCATTGCCACTTGTACATGGCCTTGAGGTTGCATAAAGGCTCCCATTACTCCAAAGGGGCCTACAGGCTTATTATCCTTAGTAATAAAGCCTGGCATTATGGTATGATAAGGCCTTTTTCTTGGCTCAAGGCAGTTTACATGGTTTACCTCCGTTACGAAATTGTGTCCCCTATTATGTAGAGCAATACCTGTTCCAGGAACTACTAAGCCAGACCCAAAGCCCATATAGTTACTCTGGATAAAGGAAACCATATTGCCTTCCTTATCGGCGGTAGCTAAGTATACTGTACCTCCCTTATCAGGCTTTCCGTGAGTTGGGATTATGGCTTTATCCCCTATTAATTTTGCCCTTTCCTTACCATAATCAGCTGAAAGAAGGTCTTTAACTTTTACTTCCATCCTTTCTTCTTCTGTTACATATTTTTTAGCATCAGCAAAGGCAAGTTTTATTGCTTCAATTTGCCTGTGGAAGGTTATAGGGTCTTCCCTATTGGTAAACTCAAACTCTTTCAATATATTTAAGGCTATAAGGGCTACAATGCCTTGATTGTTTGGAGGTATCTCCCATACATCATAGCCTCTATAGTTTACCGATATAGGCTCTACCCATTTAGGCTCATATTCTTCTAAATCCTTCTTCCTTATATAGCCACCTGTTTCCCTGGAGAATTTATCTATTTTATCAGCAATGTCTCCCCTGTAGAAGGACTCTCCTTTTGTTTCGGCTATTTCCTTTAAGGTACGACCATGGTCTGGTAAGTACCATATATCTCCTGCTTCTGGGGCCTTTCCATCTTTGGTGAAGGTTTCAAACCAGTATTTAAACCTTTCACCCTTTAACTCCTTAGCATAGGTATTAGCTGCTTCTTGCCAGTAATATGCTACTACTGGAGATACAGGAAAGCCGTTGAGGGCATAATCTATGGCAGGTTCTAGCAGTTGTTCAAAGGGCAGTTTCCCAAATCTATCTGATAATTCCTTCCAAGCTGCTACTGCTCCTGGTACTGTCACTGGAATCCAGCCATACTTTGGTATTTCTTTTATACCTTCTTTTTCTAAAATTTCTAAGCTTATGCCTTCAGGAGCATAGCCGCAAGAACTTAAGCCATAAAGTTTACCTTCATGCCATACTAGTGCAAAAGCATCCCCACCTATTCCATTAGAAGTAGGCTCTACAACTGTAAGGCAGGCAGCAGTAGCAATGGCAGCATCTATAGCATTGCCTCCCTTTTTAAGCATATCCAGTCCCGCATTGGCAGCTAGATACTGGGATGTGGCTACCATACCCCTGTTACCAACAGTCACCATCCTCTGGGATGGATACCTGTAGCTTAAAAGATGAAAATTCATAATTATTACCTCCTCATAAATTAGTCTATTTTACCTTTCCTACTGGTGCCATATATACTACAAATTCCTCTTCTCCATCTACACCTATTAGTTGATCCATATATTTTTGGTCATAGGCTGCAACAGCACAAGTTCCTAAACCTATAGATTCACAAGCTAAATAAAGGGCATGGCATATGTGACCTGCATCTATAAGCATTACCTTATGGGCCTTATGGGCATATCTCCATTCACACCTATAGGGTATTACACTCCATATGAAGATTACTGGAGCAGTACCAACAAATTTCTGACCTAAGGCTCCTTCTATAATGTGATTAGATATATTCTCATCTTCTTTTACTAGAAGTAGCTTATGTTCAGTAGGAATATATCTATAAATTCCTTTTTCTAAAGCCTCCACCTTGTTAACTGCCAAATAAGTTTCGTAAGGGTGTCTAGCTCCTGCTGATGGCACAGGTCTCATGGTAGCATAGTTGTCTCCCCTAATAGCTTTTACTCCTTGGGTCATATATAGTAGGTAGGATAACTCTTGTAATTTTAGAGGCTTGTCTTCATATTTTCTGTGGCTTGTCCTATCTATTATGCAGTCGTATATATGATTTTTTACAACAATGCTTTTATCTACAGCAGGTAAAGCTATTAGTTTGTCTTCCTCATTATAGGGTTTAACTAAAGGAGGTTGAGGAAGTTGTTTTTTCTGGTCAGATACCACCTCTTGGTGGAAATTTGATTTCATAAAAGCCCTATACTCCTTGTATCTAGCCATTTGACTCCCCCTTTATGAGAAGTTATTTATAACTATTATAGCATAATTGTAGGGGCTTTCTTTATAGCTGACAAAATTAAAAATAGCTATGGGCATGGCCCATAGCTATTGTAAATATCTAAGTATACCCTTTTTTATGGCCCTAGCTATAATTTGTTGATAGTTTCCATCTGTAAGTAGCCTTTTCTCATCAGGATTGGTTAAAAAGCCTACTTCTACCAGCACTCCTGTATAAGCTGGCTCTCTTAGTATGAAGAAATCTTCTGATAATACTTCCGCCCGTAATTTTTCTTCTTTTAAATAGTCTTCATATATTATTTCATCTACTGCTTCAGCTATTGCTTTGGCTAATTTTTCTCCTTCTATGGAGTCAGGATAGTGGTATATTTTTATTCCTCTAGCAGAACTACTAGGGCTTGAATTACAATGGATGCTTACAAAGGCTACTGGTTGATTGCCATCTATTATTTTTTTTCTTGCATCTAAATCCCTTCTATATCTAGATGCCTTTATATTACTAAGGCCTTCCAGGGACACATCTTGTTCCCTTGTAAGAACAACTCTAAAGCCTTCAACTAGTAATTCCCTCTTTAATTTTAAAGCTATATTAAGATTTATATCCTTTTCTAATACATCCCCCTTATCTCCAGCGCCTCCATCTATTCCTCCATGGCCTGGATCTACTACAATGGTATTCTGTTCTAAAAAGTTGAATATGCTTAAACCCTTAGAATATCTATATTTAATTAAAGTTCCAAGTAATACAGCAAGTATTACTAAAAACAAAAGTATTTTCTTTATATTTAAATTGATTACATATATTCTAAATTTCCTCTCCATTTTTTCACCCTTAGAATACCATTTCCATTTTATATATTATTATGCAATAAAGAATTATTATAGAATAGTAAATTAAGCCAAAATATAATTTAAAAAATTACAAATACTATATTTGTAGTAGAAATTGAAATGGAGGAAGCTATATGAGAATACTAGGTTACTTCCCCACTTTAAAAGCAGCTAATGAAGCTTTTAGATATCTTAGAGCAGAAGGAGTTACTAAAGCTTATGTAGATACAAACAACTCTAATAATAAGGATATTACAAGTAGCTTACCTGGAACTGGCCTTAGAACCAGCATTGCTGAACCTAATTCAAATTCACCTACCTTTTCTAATACTACATCTTCAGAGAACAACCAATTGGATGCCTCTGTAGATAACTATAACTTTACTCTAGTAGTAGATGCTGGAGAAATAAGTGCTGAGAGAATAAAAAACATCATAAGTGAAGTGGGAGGAATTGTAAAGGAAGATTCTAACACAACTGACTTTAAATAATTAAAAGGGCGACAAAACGCCCTTTTAATTATTTAGCTTGTTCTAGTGCATTTTTTACTGCTTCTTTCCAGCCTTCTGAAGTCTTTGTAGCTGTAGCAATAACATCTACATCGTAAGTTTGCTTTTTAATCATTTCTTGAGCCATATCTTCTCTAAATTGTTTTAGATTTGGCCTTCCATCTTCTCCTATCCATTCATCATAGTTGACTTCTTGCCCATCTGTAGTCATTCTCTTTAGAACAATTTTAGTTATCTTTCCATCTTCAATGGTTACTTCAGCTGCTTCATAGCCATGCTCCCAATGTTCTCCTTCTCCATAATAAGTACCATCCTTATAGGCTACTTCTGCTTCTTGCTGGTCTCCTGAAGAACTGCATGCAGCTAGTATTAAAGCTAATGACATTACAAATACAAGACTAGTAAGTAATTTAGTTCCCTTTTTCATCTTTTCCCTCCTTAATTAATTTTACTCTCCTTTTCCTTGTTTAAGCCATTTTGCTACTGTTACTGTCCTCTTAGCTTGATGTTTTACAGCCTCTTCTACATCTTCTACCATTTTGCCTTCCTGATCTACTGTTACAGATGTACCATATGGATTACCCCCTGCTTTAAATATAGATGCATCAGTATAGCCTGGCGGTACTATAATTGCACCCCAGTGGCACATAGTTTTATATAATGCTAGAATAGTTGCTTCTTGGCCTCCATTTGCATTCTGGGCTGAAGACATGGCAGATACTACTTTATTAACAAGTTTGCCTTGAGCCCATAGTCCTCCTTGCAAGTCAAGAAACTGCTTCATCTGAGAAGCCACATTACCAAAACGTGTTGGTGTGCTCAAGATCACTGCATCAGCCCAATCCAAATCTTCGGATGTGGCTACTTGTATATCCTTTGTCTCATCATAGTGTTTTTTCCACAAGGGATTTTTGCTAATTGCTTCTTCTGGCGCAAGCTCTTGAACTTTTCTAAGCCTAACCTCGGCTCCTAATTCTTCTGCTGCTTCCTTAGCCCACTGAGCCATTTGATAATTGTTTCCTGTGGCACTGTAATAGATAATAGCCACTTTAACCTTATCCATACATCAAGACTCCTTTCCTTGGCTTTTTATTGGGTTATAACCTATTTAGAGTTTACCCTATAGTATGTTAATCAATCACATTATTTGGAATAATTTGATAATTTACAGGTCATATATCCAATATTCATGTTATTCCTAAAAAACAAAAAACTATTCCACTATGAGGAGCCTATTGCACAAAACGCTTGTTCTTTTAATTAATATCAAGTATACTTATTTATTACAAGGACCAAATAATATATGAAAGGGACAAAGTCATGACAGGAAAAACCCACACAGCAATAGGAATGGCAATAGGATTTACATTAGCATTTGAAAAACCTATAGATACACAGCTAGCAATAATAGCAGCTTCTACCATTGGTGCCTTAGCTCCCGATTTAGATCATCCCAAAGGAGAGCTTAATCAAAAACTGCTATTAATAAACAATAATTTCTTTAAAACAGCCTTTTACTTGACAGTAGGAGGTGGATTCCTATATATTTATGCTCAAAAAAATACTCCATTATTCATGCTGTTAGGGCTTTTTTTTCTTGTTCTAGCAATTTCAAGCCACAGAACCTTTACTCATAGCATACTAGGATTTATTTTATTTTCAGCTATAGTAAAACTTATATTAATGGAGTATGGAGTATCTTCCATATATAAGGGACTTATTATAGGATATTCCTCCCACCTATTAGCAGATTGCTTTACTTCAAAAGGAATCAAGCTATTCTATCCCTTTAAAACTAATGTGGTGTTTCCATTAAAATTTAAGAAAAACGGTTTTGCAGAAAAACTTACTTTCTCTTTGCTCATATTATATTGCCTTGTAATGTTATTTTTAAATTTAATATAAAAAGTGCACCTTTTATAGGTGCACTTTATTTTATATCTTATCTGGCTTAATTGTACTTGAGCCTTCAAATTCATAGTTATAATGTAGCTTTTCTCCTCTTGCTATTTGACTATCATAATCCTTTAACATATTATTGGATTCCTTATATAGTAAAAACAATGCGATTAAATTAGGTACAACCATAATACCATTAAACATATCAGCTAAATCCCATACTAAATCTACTTTTTGATATGACCCTAATACTATAAAAATTAACACAATAACTTGATATATTCTAATGGCAGCTTTACCTTTAAATAAAAATCTAACATTGTTTTCCCCAAAATAATACCATCCAATTACTGTTGTAAATGATAAAAATGTTAGACATATTGCTAGGAACATTCTACCTATTGGGCCAAAGGCAATATTGAAACCTTCTTGGGTCACAGCAGCACCTGCAAGCCCCGATTGATAAGCTCCTGTTACTAATATGACCATAGCTGTTATAGTACAGACTAGAATGGTATCTATAAACACAGCTACCATTGCTGAAAGCCCTTGCTCTACTGGATGTTCAACATCGGCTACTGCATGAGAGTTTGGGGTTGAACCCATACCAGCTTCATTTGAGAAAAGCCCTCTAGCAACTCCATATCTAACAGCTTGTTTCATTCCTATACCTGCAGCACCGCCAAATATTGCTTGCGGATTAAAAGCTCCTATAAATATAGCTTTTAAAGTTGGAATTATATTATTTCTAAATAGTACCAAAACAACTATGCTGCCAAGTATATATATTGCAGCCATAATTGGAACCACCATTTCCGCAAATTTTGCAATCCTTTTCATTCCACCTATAAAAATCAAGCCTGCTATAATTGCAATTGCTATCCCTGTTGCCACATTAGGAATATTAAACGCCCTACCTACTGCCTCTGATATAGAATTAGATTGAACCATATTTCCTATAAAGCCTAAGGCTATAATAATGGCTATTGCAAAAAATGATGCTAATCCCTTAGATTTTAATCCATTCTTAATGTAATAAGCTGGTCCCCCTACCAATTGGCCATCAATGTCAGTTTCACGATACTTTTGTGCCAGGGTTGCTTCTGCAAATATAGTTGCCATCCCGAATATGGCTGATACCCACATCCAAAACACAGCTCCAGGGCCTCCTGCAGCAATAGCTGTGGCCACTCCAGCTATATTGCCTGTACCTACTTGGGCAGCTATGGATGTAGCTAAAGCTTGAAAAGAAGACATACTTCCTTCTTTGTTTTGTTCTTTATTAAAAACACCGCCAAAAACTCTCTTTGCTGCTTTTCCAAATCGTTTAACTTGAGGAAAACCCAATGCTATAGTAAGATAAATTCCTGTGCCAACTAATCCAATGATTAATACATAATCCCAAAGAATACTATTAACAAAAGAAACAATTCCCTCTAAGATTTCCATTACACCGTCCCCCTATATGATTGTTATAAATTTAACATTCATTGTAATTATAACACTCTTCAAAAGAGTTGTCCAGTTTATCTATTAGAAAATTATATATTTTTCTTACTTTTATAAAAATAATAAATAGTAGTGGGCTGCCAAAGGCTGCCCACTACTTACTCAAAGCTTGCTGTATATCCTCTATCATTATATTTGTTCCTTGTAGTCCGCCAGAAGCCACATACCATATTTGTGAAGTTAGATATACTATTCTTCCATTTTTGTAAGCATCCGTTTCCTTTATTAAATCATTATCGAATATCTGCTCAGCTGTTACATTTCCTCCTGCTACAGCTGCTCTATCTATGACGAATACGTAGTCTGGGTTCTTTTCCAATATATACTCAAAGGTTATGCTCTGACCATGGTTGGACACCTCTATATTTGAATCCGCTGGAGCAAATCCAAATTCCTTATGGATAAGGCCAAATCTGGAGCCCTCTCCAAAAGCACTGATATTCCCATCATTAGCCATTACCACTAGAGCATTTATGCCCATTTCTTTTACTTCTTTATTGATCTTTTCTATTTCACTGCTTATATTTGCTAGCTCTTCTTCTATAAACTTTTCCTTATCAAATATCTGTCCTAATATCTTCATATTGTTCTCTACGGATTCCAAATAGTTTGCTCCATCTACTTGGAAAAATACTGTAGGAGCAATCTTATTTAGCTCTTCATAGACTTCAGTCTGCCTTCCTGAGATGAATATCACATCGGGTTTTAACTCATATATCTTTTCAAAATCAGGTTCAAATAGAGTTCCCACATCTTCATATTTGTCGTCATTGAACTTGCTTAAATACTCTGGAATATTGCTCTTTGGAAGGCCTAATATTTCAACTCCCATCTTGTCCAAGGAATCCAAAGTAGCGTAGTCAAACACTATTACCCTTTCAGGATTCTTCTTCACTTCTGCCTTACCTAGAGGATGTTCTATTGCTATAATCTCCTCTTCGGCTGATTTGGAATCTTGGTTGTCTGAATTTGCTTCCTTGCTGTTATTACTGCAGCCCACAAGAACTAAAATGCTAATAATAAGTACTGATAATATGATAAAATGTTTCTTTCTAAACATATAACGCCTCTCCTTTCAGTATTTTAGTAATATACACAGATTCTATTGTTGTTTATATCTTGAATACAGAATTCTAAATCGTATACTTGCTCAAGTATTTCTTCCCTTAGAATTTCGTCAGCTCCACCTTTTTCAAATACTTTTCCATTACATAAAACTACAATCTGGTCTGAATAACAAGATGCAAAATTTATATCATGGATAACTATTATAACAGTCTTGCCTTTTTCATCTACTAATCTTCTTAAAGTCTTCATAATTTCAACGGAATGCTTCATATCCAAATTGTTTAAAGGTTCATCAAGGAGAATATAGTCTGTATCCTGGGCAATAACCATTGCTATATAAGCCCTCTGCCTTTGCCCACCGCTGAGCTGGTCAAGGTACTTGTGTTCAATATCCTTCAGCTTCATGTACTCAATGGCCTCATCTACATGTTTCCAATCTTCTTCTGTAAGCTTACCCTTACTATAGGGGAAACGGCCAAAGCTTACTAAATCCCTAACAGTTAGCCTTATATTTATATGGTTAAATTGTTTTAAGATAGCTATCTTCTTAGCTAATTCATTAGTATCCCACTGGTCCAATTCCTTTCCCTCAATGAAAATGTGACCAAAATCCTTATCAATAAGCCTACTTATAATTGATAGTAAAGTACTTTTACCAGCTCCATTTGGTCCTATGAAGGATGTAATCTTCCCCTTTTGTATATTTAAGCTAACATCATCTAGCACCCTATTGTTTCCATATGCCTTAATAATATTTTTCACTTCTATCATGAAAACCTTCCCTCCTTGAGAATTAAATAGATGAAGTATACTCCTCCAATGAAGTTAATTATTACACTTATAGGAGTTTTGAAATTGAGTATCCTTTCAGCAATTAGCTGGCCTCCAATAAGCATTATGGAGCCAAGTAGCATGGAGCCTGGTATTAGGTATTTATGTTTATAAGTGTTTAAAAATTGCCTATTTATATTTACTACCAGTAGCCCTAAAAAAGTAATTGGTCCAACTAGTGCAGTGGATATGGATACTAGTATTGCTATAACAATAAACATCCTCTTTACAAAGCTTGTATACTCTACTCCTAAATTGATTGCACTATCTCTTCCTAGGGATACCACATCTAACTCTCTTGTATATCTAAATATATAAGCTAAAGTCACTAAGACTCCTAATATGGCAATATATAATATATCTGTGTTTATATTATTGAAGCTGGCAAACATTCTATTTTGCACTACGAAGAACTCATTAGGATCCATTAACACCTGCATAAAAGATGTTAAACTCTGAAAAAAGGTCCCCAGTATTACACCAAATAAAAGCAGTGAAAATATTGTATTTCCCTCTTTTCTAAAAAAGAACTTAAAC
Source organism: uncultured Bacillota bacterium (assembly GCA_937967955.1). Classification (GTDB taxonomy): domain Bacteria; phylum Bacillota; class Clostridia; order Tissierellales; family Tepidimicrobiaceae; genus JAAYHX01. The sequence goes on from CALBUB010000022.1 coordinate 12,449, forward strand.
AAGAGCACTGAAAATATGATCATAAGTCCTATAGACAACATGAAATTAAAATATTTTCCAAATTGTATCAGTAAAGCAGACCCAAATACGAATACTACAAAGGTCTGTATGAACATATATAGGGAATCTAAACCTAACACACTTGGTGTAAGTATCCTGTTATTGGTTATAGTCTGAAATAATGTAGTGGAGAAAGCTATACTACTTCCCACAAGGAGTATAGAAACTACCTTAGCTATACGCCTAGGTAAGGCATAATCCCAATTGTTTGGGTTAAGTCCCCATGTTAAATATAGTACTGCCAATATTACCAGCAATATGCTTAAGAATAATAGTTTAGATTTAACTTTCATAACTCCTCCTCCTAGCTAGTAAATAGAGAAAGATGAAACTGCCTAGTACGCCTACAGTTAAACCAATGGAGACTTCATAAGGATAGATTATGACCCTTCCTAAAATATCACAAAAGAGGAGAAAGACTGCTCCAAGTATGGCAGTAGACAGTAAGCTTCTCTTTAAATTATCTCCCCTATACATGGAAACCAAATTAGGGATAATTAGTCCTAAAAATGGTATCCTTCCTACGGTAATGATAACTGTAGAGGATATTAATGCCACTATAACCAGCCCAATGGTAACTACCTGATTGTAATTGAGACCAAGGCTTACAGAGAAATCCTTTCCCATGCCTGCCAATGTAAACTTATTGGCATATAAGAAAGCAAGTACCACAAAGGGAATGCTTATGTACAACAGTTCGTACCTTCCCTTGATAATCATGGAAAAATCTCCTTGTAACCAAGCAGAAATATTTTGTACTAGATCGTACCTATAGGCGAAAAAGGTGGTTATAGAATCAAGCACACTACCTAACATAAGCCCTATAAGAGGTATGATGACGGTGTTTCTGTACTTTATCTTCCTTAGTATGCCAAGGAATAAGAAGCTGCCTATAAGTGCAAATATAAAGGAAATAATCATCTTTGTAAGGGTGCTAGCTTGGGGGAATACAATAATAGAAATCAATATGCCTAATTTGGCAGAATCCATAGTACCAGCAGTTGTGGGGGATACAAACCTGTTTTGGGTAATCCTCTGCATAATAAGTCCACAAATGCTTAAACCAGCACCGGCTACAATTATACTTATAAGCCTGGGTATTCTACTTAAAAGTAAAATCTGAATTTGCTCTTGGCTTAAGTTGAAAATATCCCATATGGCTATATCCTTAACTCCTATAAAAATTGATAAAATTGATAATAATATAAGTGCTAATGCTAACCTTTTCATTTTTCCTCCTAGTAAATGCCATTGATTGTTCTTTCTTCCTTATGCTATAATGTATAGTAATACTTGAATCGATATTGATATTCATTATCAATCAATGAATAGTATAACACCATCTAGCAAAAATTTCTTAAATATATTTAGGTTTTTTTAATTATTATTTTTTTGTTATATGCTTAATATAATCGTCAAGGGGGACTTTAATGTGATTAAACATACAGCTTGTAACAAACCTATTTGCAATTTCCACATAAATAAAGCTATTTATTATACCTACCAAAACTATACAGAACCTTTAAACATAGAAAAGATGGCAAAATATTTAGGGATAAACAAGTGTTATTTCTGCCAGCTATTTAAAAAAGAAACTGGAAAAACATATTCCCAGTTTCTTAATGAGATAAGGATAGAGAAGAGTAAAGAGCTTTTAAAAAATACAGATATGTCCATATTAGATATAGCCTTATCTGTAGGATATAATAATCAAAACTATTACACTATGGCCTTTAAGAAGATAACAGGCGTGACACCTTTAAAATACAGAAATCTAAAGTTAGCCCAATAACTACCTGGCCTTAAGCTTTAGTTGTGCTTTAAATATTAGCTGGTCTTTCCCTTCATCAACACCTTCAATATATACTACATTGGAATCATTATCAGCCTTATCTTTAAAGAGGCTTATGGTGTCTCCTGCAAAGGCTTCATTCTTATAGTTGACCTCTATGGCTTCAACTATAAATTTTTTGTGCTCCTTAAGTCTAAAGCAATCCATTATAAAATCAACATATTTGGAGTTGTTTAAATGCTCATTTACATCTATATCACTATAGCCTATTGGTCTTTTATATAACAGCTCCAAAGGACCATTAGGCTGAAACCTTCCTAGTTTGCAAGGAATGGGCCTTTCTCTTTTTGCCATTTCATATGTATCATATATGGACTCAAGCCTTTTCAATCTTCTAGTAGCCATATCGATTACTACCCAAGTGGATACTGCTTTGGCAAATATATGGCCCTTCTTATCCCTTCCAAGGAAGTTTCTTATAAATTGGAACCTTTCAGGCTTTTCAGGCCAAGTTTCTATAGTAATCTTTTCACCCCATATTGGGTACCTTTCAATATGGACCCTCATCCTTACTAATACCCATAAGGCATTATACTTTTCATGCATCTTCTTCATTCCAACCCCTAAATTTTCTGCATGAAGGGTAGCCACATCTTGGAAGAATTGGAATAAGGAGCTTAGCTTTAAATTGCCAGTAAAGTCTACATGGCTTACATCTATTTCAAATTCCTTACTATATACTGGAATAGCTTTCATACTATTTGCTCCTTCCTATTAATAAAAACTAGCCAATATTTCTTTTATGGTATGGATAGTATAATCAATATCTTCCCTTGTTACATCCTTATTGGTTACAAAACGGATAACTCCATTTTCTCCAGGATTGGTCTTTATTCCCTTTTCTAATAATTTATCAGAAAAAGCCTCAAAATCGAAATTCTTTCTATTTACATGGCAAAATACCATATTTATTTGAACCTTGTCCAAATCTACATAAAAGCCTTCTATTTCATTTAACTTACTTGCCAAGTATTTTGCATTATCATGGTCTTCCTTAAGCCTGTCCACCATCTTTTCCAGAGATATGATTCCACAGGCTGCTAAAAAACCTGCTTGTCTCATGCCTCCTCCTAATAATTTTCTCATCTTTCTAGCCCTTCTTATGAACTCCTCACTACCACACAGCAATGAGCCTACTGGAGAGCACAAGCCCTTGGAAATACAAAACATTACAGAATCAGCATATTTAGCAATTTCCTTAGCCTCTACATTTAAATAAATAGCTGCATTAAATATCCTAGCTCCATCTAGATGGACAGGTATGCCGTATTCATGGGCCGTTTCATATAGTTCTTTCATCTCCTCTAAGGATACTACGGTGCCATCTGATAAAGCATTTTCCAGACACAATAAGCCAGTTTCAGGATAGTGGATGTCTTCTATCCTTATCTTTTTCAGTAGATCTTCCTTGTAGATTCTATTATCAGGATTGTCAACAATTGCATAGCTTACTCCTGATAATCTTGCTGCAGCCCCTACTTCATGCTGTACTATGTGAGAATTGGCTCCAACTATTATTTCATCTCCCAATTTAGTATGGGTCATAATAGCTATTTGGTTTCCCATAGTTCCTGAAGGTACAAAAAGGGCTGCTTCCTTGCCCATCTTTTCAGCTGCTAGCCTTTCAAGCTTGTTTATAGTTGGATCGTCTTCATATACATCATCGCCAACTACAGCCTCATACATGGCCCTTCTCATCTCTTCTGTTGGCAAAGTTACAGTATCACTTCTCAAATCAATGTATCTCATATGTCTTCCCCCAATCTTTTATTTATGGTTACCTTTATAATATAATATATCCTTTATCATTTCAGGCTTTATCTCCCATATATTAGCTTGGACAGTGAATATGTTCCAGTGATCTATTTCAAATATCCTCATCCAGCTATCCATTACTCTTTTTCTCTCCTCAGGATAAAGGTAAGCGTTCCTTCCTTCTATAAATGAATACAGGTCTGAATCATCAAATCCTTTTTTTCTCATTTCTTCAAGATACAGCCTATTATCTTCTTCATCCTTTGGCAAGTATCTGTGATTTAATACATAATCCCACTTTCCTCCATCAAAGTATATAACTTGAGACCTATCCACCTCTAACTTATAGACTACTGTATCTTCTGTTGGCCTGTACATACTTTCATAGCTAATAGAACACCAAATTGGAAACTCAACTCCAGCAGGTTTAGGAACCATTTTGCTTGCCTTTTCGGTAAACCATTTATATAGTTTGATAAAATGCTCTGCAATATCTCCATACTCCTCTTCTATGTATTCTCTTTTTACTCTATATACTCCCTTTTTTTCTAAATCTTCAAGACTCCTTATATCCTGACGAGTCCAGAGGGTAACTTTCTGCTTATGATTTAATGGTTTTAACATGGCACATCCCCCTTTTAGTTTTCAAAATATTATATAAATATTATATCCTCTAACATACATATATACATAGCAAAAAGGATAAATAGATGAAAAAAAGTAGCAGAATTGTTCTGCTACAATAAACTTTTAATTTCTCTCTTTTCCAAGGAAAACCATACACAACATTCCTGGTCCAGTATGGCTGCCTATTATAGGACCTACATAGTTTATCATTACGTCCTTAACCTTAACTTCCTTTAATAATAAATCCCTTAAATACTCTGCATCTTCTAGGCAATCCCCATGATTTATGAATATGGTCTGTTCTTCTGGCTCTATTATATTTTGTTTAAGAGTTTCTAATAGGGTCTTAATAGCCTTCTTCCTACCCCTTATCTTTTTGGCCACATCTAATCTGCCCTCACCATCCACTATTAAAAGGGGCTTTATCTCCAATAGAGTACCAATGGCTGCCTGGGCAGCAGAAATCCTTCCTCCTCTTTTTAAGTGGTCTAGGCTATCCACTATAAACCAATGGTTAGATTTAAGCTTATTGTTTTCTACCCATTCTACTATTTCTTCCTTTGTCTTACCTTCCTTCAACATTTCAGCTGCATAATATACTATAAGGCCTAGGCCTACAGCTGCACTCTTTGAATCTATAACCGTTATATCTGCAGACGGATTTTCCTCCAATATGTTATTTCTAGCCATAACTGCATTATTGAAGGTCTCACTTAAGGCTGATGAAAAACCTATGTATATAACAGAATAGCCTTCTTCTACAAAAGTTCTAAAGGTCTGTTCAAAAGTGTAGGCTGTTATTTGGGATGTGGTAGACATGCTGCCTTCTCTTAATCTATTGTAGAATTCAGCATATGCCATAGTCTGTCCAAAATCATCAGTATAATCTTGTCCATCTATGTTATATGTAAAAGGTATTACATGGATATTGTTTGCCTTTATGTAATCAATAGATAGGTCACAGCTAGAATCCGTTACAATTACGGTTTTATTTCCCATATATAAGTCCCCCTTTATCACAAAAACTTTGCATAATCTTTCTATGAAACAAGAAAAGAATTTATTCTTAAATATAAAATTAACCTAACTTGTCTCCCTTTTTTACAGGCCTTTCTGGCTGGACTAATACTACTCCTTCTTCAGCATAAACTCCAAGGACTAATACCTCCGACATAAAATCTGCTATTTGCTTTGGTGGAAAATTGACTACTGCTAAGATCTGTTTGCCTATAAGTTCATCTACTTCATAGCAGTCAGTAATCTGGGCACTAGATTTCTTTATACCTATTTCTTCACCAAAATCAATCCAAAGCTTATAAGCAGGTTTTATTGCCTTCTCAAAAAATTCTGCTTTTATAATCTCACCAACCCTTATATCAAGCTTTAAGAAATCTTCAAAGGTAGCCATTTTATTCCTCCTTTGTAGCCCTACTTTATTCCTACTATAATAAGCCTTCCTTACATAAGCTAATTTCTATCTCCATTACAATATTATACCTTTCCAAATTCGTTAGGACAATTATATCATTTGGTAATGAACTTAACAATATATGTAGAAGTAAAGCCATTAAAAAACACCTTCCCTATATGCCTAATATAGGAAAGGTGTTTTTATCTATTTTATCTTTATAATTAAGTAAGCCTACACATAAGTATTAAAGTTTTCCTACTAGATCAATTCCTGGCTTAAGTGTTTCAGCACCTGGAGTCCAGCTTGCTGGACATACTTGACCTTCATGTTCTTCTACATATTTAGCAGCTTGAATCTTACGTAATAGCTCAGCAGCATTTCTTCCTATAGGTTCATCATGAACTTCATAAGCTACAATTTTTCCTGATGGATTTACAACAAAGCTTCCTCTATGAGCTAGTCCTTCTTCCTCAATATAAACTCCAAAGTCTCTGCAAAGTTTGCCTGTAGGATCTGCTAACATTGGGAATTTGATCTTTTTAATAGTGTCGGAAGCATCATGCCATGCTTTGTGAACAAAATGAGTATCTGTTGATACTGAATATATTTCTGCTCCTACCTTCTTAAATTCATCATGTAGATCTGCCAGATCTGATAATTCAGTTGGTCAGATAAAAGTGAAGTCAGCTGGATAGAATACAAATACTGACCATTTGCCTAGCACGTCTTCCTTGCTTATATCTTTAAATTCGCCATTAACAAAGGCCTTTACAGTAAAATCTGATATCTCTTTACCTATAAGTGCCATAAAACACTCCTCCTTTTGTTAATTTTTTATTTATCTAACCCGGAAAGAACCGGTAAGAATTCTTTGAAACTATCTCCTACAGCTAGAGCAAATGCCTTGAAAGTACATGGTCCTATCCTCTATAAGGACGCCAGTAGATTCTTCTAGAAATTCATTAATTTCTGTGAGGGCATCCTTTATCTCATGGCTATTTGCATCGAATACCCGTCCACATACTTTGCATGTTACATGAAGGTGTTCATGGGTATTGATGTCGAAGCGATCGGGCTCGTCCCCAAGCTTGATTCTCACAACTTGGCCAGCTTCTACCATATTGCCTAAGTTTCGGTAAACTGTACCTAGGCTAATATTTGGATATTTTTTTCTAATGTCCTCATAGATTTCTGAAGCTGTAGGATGATCTAATCTCCTTAAGGCATCTTCTATCATCATTTTTTGTGCGCTGTAACGTTTTGTCATAGTAGTAACCCCTACTAAGTAGTAATCGTTACTATTATTATAAAATAACCTCATAAAAAGTCAATAGTTTTATTACAAATATTTTCTTTTTGTTATAAAAAATTTAAAATCTTGTATTTACCACCTCCTATATGGACATAAAAAATGCCCTTTTCTGCTTTGTATCATTACTAGTTTTGCCAGAAAAGAGCATTTTATTTCAACAATATGTAATTTATATTATTTTCACAGTTTTTTATTTTAACTATTAACAAGTAACTCTTCTGTTTCAGCAATAAGCTCCTTTAGTATTTTGACTCCTTCCCTAGTCCTATCCTCTTTAGAGGAAAGCAGTGAAAATATTCTATCTACCCTCATCTTATAATCTTTAGGTTTTATTTTAAAGTTATCAATCATCCTAATGGCCTTTTTCTCATTGATACAATACTCCTCATTTAATGCAAATAGGACTTGGTTTAAGCAGGAAATACTCCTAAAACAATGGCCGGCTACATAATAAATATCATCCTTATCCACATTATCCTCAGCAAACATCAGAGAAAAAGAAGCCTCAAACATGAAATATCTTGTTATAGCCTCTTTTAAAGCTTTTGGATAGGGATAAGTTTTTGATTTTAACTGGGATATTTTGCCTTTTGGATCCAATAGTATCTTACATATAGAGATTTCTCCCATGTACATGGCATTTAGATATCCATGAGGGTGACCAGTTTGATAGTGGATAGAGACTTTTCCTGCTAAACAATCATCAATAACTTGAGATACCCTTTTTATATCCCGCAATATGAAATCTACATGATATCCATTAATTATGAGCCATCCTCCTGCATTTACCCATGGTCCCCACTGGCCTAATGGGGTAACTAATCCTTCCCTATGCTCATCATCTAGCTTGGCAGCAACTTTATTTAATTGGCCTACATCAAAGCCTTCGGATTCATCATAGTATATTCCAATATCTATATCAGATTTTTTATGATGAGTTCCTCTTGCTCTTGAACCCCCTAGTACTACTCCTACAATTCCTGGAATGTTATCTAATTCCTTGCTAATTTTATTTAAAATATATTCTACCATAATAGAACACCCCATTTTCTAAAATGATAAGGCTATTTTTAGTTCCATAGGTTTATCCTCTACTTTAATAGTATAATACAATAACCTGAATTGCTATTTTTTATTATCCTCCTTCTAAAATAAAAAACATGGTCTGTAGGGCTTTCTTTTACCCTAATAGACCATGTTCCCATGGGTTTATTTTATAAATTTATTCTCCCTTAACTCTTTAAAGGCAATTTCCACTTCCTCTTTGGTATTCATTACAATTGGGCCTCCCCATGCTACTGGTTCCTTTAGCTTCTTGCCTGCTATTAAAAGGAATCTTGCTGGCTTTTCTTTTGTATTTACCTTGATAGTTTCTCCTTCCTCATACAAAACTACCTTTGGATAGGAGACTATTTCTTCCTTCTCAACATTGAAATTAGCCTCTCCTCTTATTAAGAATGCAAAAGCAGTGAACTTAGGCTCTATATTAAATACAAATTCTGAATCAGCTTCCAATTCTACATCTAAAAATATTGGCTCCACAT
>CALBUB010000023.1 GCA_937967955.1 uncultured Bacillota bacterium
ATCTTCATCATGTTCCTTCACCTTTTTAATCTCTATTATCCATGTGGTATAACTGTAATCATAGGTAAACTCTGGTTGTTAGTTACTAGTTATAATTATAATAACAAAACTAAAACCCTTAAGCAAATAGTTAATTTCTATATCTTATCTTCATAAAATGGCTCTATATGAGCAATCAGCTGTACATCTTTATTTAAACGTTCCCTTATACTATCTTCAATGCTATGAATAAGCTGATGGGATTTTTCCACGCTCATATCTGGTTCCATTAATATATGCATATCAATATAGAGAACATTTACACATCCTCTACTGCGAATCTTATGGATAGCCTTAACCTGTTCAAAGCTCATTACAATATCCCTTACTTTTTCTGCATCTACTGCTGCTCTGTCTACTAAAACATCCCTGTTACACTTAAAAACTTCATAAGCTCCTTTAAAAATCAACCCTGCTACAACAAAGGATGTAATAGGGTCAATTATAGAAGGTAGCCCTAATTTTATCCCTAGAGCAGTTGTTAGTACCCCTAAGGATATGTATATATCGCTTCTTGTATGCATGGAATCGGAAACTAGAATCTGGCTGTCTAGTTTCTTGCCCTTTAGGTATTCAAATATGCTTATGAATAGGTTGATAACCAATGTTATAATTAGAACTACAAGGCTTTCAAAAGTTATTTCTGGTACTACAGGTTGTATAATTCTACCAATCCCATCTATAACAACCTTTACTCCTATTCCAAAAAGCATAATGGAAATAAAAAGCCCTGCAAGGGTTTCAAACTTCCTATGGCCATAAGGATGGCATTTATCTTCAGGCTTAGATGCTAACCAAACTCCTACTAGTCCAACAATATTGGATATTCCATCTGATAGGGAGTGTAGCCCATCAGCTGTTATGCTGGTGCTTCTAATTGCAGTACCTACACCGATTTTTGCTATTGCTACCATTAAATTTATAAATAGAATACCCCATAGCACTTTTTTAACATCTTTAAAGCTAGTATCCATCAAACCACTCCTAGTTAGCTTAAATTGACATCTTAATCCCATTGTATGCGAATGTTAAAAAAATGCCTCTTTGAATTGCTAAAACTCTATGACTATACCTCATAAAACAATAGAAGAAGGCTAAATTAAGCAATAGGGAAAACTTTTTACTGCTATTTTTAGTTAAATTGTTGACATATCCAGGAATATTTGTTAAAATATTATCAAATAGATATCCAAAATTATCGAGGGCTACCTTGATTCTTTTGGATAACAACAGAACTAATACCTGACAAGGTTAGAGAAATCTAACTTGAAAGGGAATTAGTAAGATTTTGATATCTAACTTCCTTTCAAGGGAAGTTTTTTGTTTTTAAGGAGGAGGAAAAATTTTGAAAAAAAGGATTGCAGTGATCAGCGCTGTACTTGATAATCCAGAAAAAACCCAATTTGAATTTAACAAAATCGTATCAGACTATAAGGACATCATCCGAGGAAGAATGGGGATACCTTTCCAAGAAGAAGGAGTTTCCGTAATCTCCATTATAGTTGTAGGAACATTGGATGAAATAAACAGTTTTACTGGCAAATTGGGAAATTTACATAACTGCATTGTGAAAACATCTATATCAAAAAAAGAATTGGAGGTGTAATCATGTACAAAGAAGATTTCATCAATGACCAGGAAATCTTTGATCTTTTAGAAAAAGGGAAATGGGCGAGCAAAGGAGAAATAAGGGCTATCATTTCAAAGGCCTTAGATAAAAAACGCTTAGAGCCAATAGAAACTGCCAAACTACTACAGGTTGAAGATGAGGAGCTTATAGAAGAAATATTTGATGCAGCAAGAAAGGTAAAAGAGGAAATATACGGCAACAGGATTGTATTCTTCGCTCCACTATATATTGGAAATAAATGTATAAATAACTGTGTATACTGTGGATTTAGGCGTGACAATGAAGCTATAGAGCGCAAAACTCTAACTGATGAAGAACTAGTAGAACAGGTTAAGATCCTTATAAATAAGGGGCACAAGAGGCTAATATTAGTTTATGGCGAACATCCAGATTATGATGGTGATTTTATCGCAAGAACTATGCGTATCGTATACAGCACAAAGAATGGAAATGGAGAAATAAGAAGAGTAAACATTAATGCTGCTCCTATGGATATAGAAGATTACAAGAAGCTTAAGGAAGCAGGTATTGGTACCTTCCAAATATTCCAGGAAACTTACCATCATGATACCTATAGGAAACTTCATCCAAAAGGAGATAGAAAAAGCGATTATTCCTGGAGACTATATGGATTACATAGGGCTATGGAAGCTGGCATAGATGATGTAGGAATAGGGGCCCTATTTGGCCTATTCGATTGGAAGTTTGAAGTAATGGGACTTTTGATGCATGCTATCGATTTAGAAAAAAACTTTGGTGTAGGTCCTCATACTATTTCAGTCCCAAGGCTTGAACCTGCTTTAAATACTAAATTCCCAGAAATAAGCAAATATAAGGTTTCTGACGAGGATTTCAAAAAGCTAGTAGCAATAATCCGCCTTTCTGTTCCATATACTGGGCTAATACTTACTGCTAGAGAAAATGCCCAAGTAAGGAGAGAAGTCATTCCATTAGGAGTATCCCAAATCGATGCAGGTTCTAGAATAGGAATTGGAGGATATGAGGAAGAAGACTACATTCCAGAAAGAGAACAGTTCCAGCTTGGAGATATGCGTCCTCTTGATACCGTAATCCATGAGCTATCTAAGGAAGGATATATTACCTCCTTCTGCACTGCTTGCTATAGAAGCGGAAGAACTGGAGAGCATTTCATGGAAATGGCAAAACCAGGGCTAATTCAAGATTTCTGCATACCTAATGCTATTCTCACCTTTAAAGAATACTTACTAGACTATGCTTCAGAGGATACTAAAAAGGCTGGAGAAAAAATTATAGAAAAAGAACTAGATAAGCTAAGCCCTAAGATAAGGGCCATTGTAGAAGAAAGGTTGAAACTAGTAGAAGCTGGAGAAAGGGACCTATATCTATAGGGGTGAAGATATGAATACTACTCCTAACTCAAATAGAATAACCATAACCATATATGGTAAGAGAAACGCAGGCAAATCATCCCTGTTAAACTCCATAAGTGGCCAAGAAGTGTCCATAGTCAGTGAAGTTAAAGGCACAACCACAGACCCTGTAAAAAAAGCCATGGAATTGATTCCTGTAGGTCCAGTATTATTCATAGATACTGCTGGCATTGACGATGAAGGAACATTGGGCAGCTTGAGAATTAAAAGAAGTTTAGAAGTAGGAAGAAGGACTAATCTAGCCATATACGTAATGGATATAACAGATTTAGATGAAGATTCCTTTAATACCATGAAAAAACACTTTGACAAATACAACATACCCTATATTCTAGTAATAAATAAGATAGACAAGGTAAGCAGCAATTATGTAGAAGAGGTAAAAAATATTTACAAGGATGCCATATTCGTATCTTCCCTTACAGGAACAAATATTAACCAGTTAAAAGAAGAACTAATAAATAGAATAAAAGCTCTAAGAAAAGATCCCCCTCTTGTTGGGGACCTAGTCCCCTACAATGGCAAGGTGATACTTGTAATCCCAATTGATAAGGAAGCCCCAAAAGGAAGGCTTATACTCCCTCAGGTGCAAGTTATAAGAGACCTATTAGACCATGGAGTTAAAACATACGTGGTAAGGGATACTGAACTTGAAAGCGCCTTAAAGGATATAGATGATGTGGATTTGGTAATCACAGATTCTCAGATATTTAAAAAGGTTGACCAAATAGTTCCACAAAACATAAATATTACCTCCTTCTCCATCCTATTTGCAAGGCAAAAAGGAGATTTGGATGAGTATATAAATGGTACAAAAGTAATTGAGGGTCTTCCAGATGGAGCTAATATCCTCATAGCTGAAAACTGTACCCACAATGTAAGCCACGTGGATATAGGGAGGGTAAAAATTCCTATGCTTTTAGAAAAGAAAACAGGAAAAAAGTTTAACTTCCACTTTAAAACAGGATATGACTTCACTGAAGATTTAAGGGACTACAGCCTTGTAATCCACTGTGGCGGCTGTATGGTAAATAGGAAGGAGATTTTAAACAGGATAAAGATATGCAAGGAGCAAAAGGTACCAATAACCAACTATGGAGTCCTTTTAGCATATCTTAACGGAATACTGGATAGGGCTACAAATATATTTGTTTAAAAAATGTTATATGTTATATTGTAAACAAGGGATTTATATAAATCCCTTGTTATTTTTATGATATAATTCTATTAGAAAAAATTAAGGGTGGTTAGCTATGAAGAAGGTAGACTGTCTTGGGGATATGTGCCCAATTCCCATCATAAAAGCAAGAAAAGCTTTAAATTCAGCAAGTTCAGGTGAAACTATAAAGGTAGTAACCGACCATAGTTGTGTCCTTGAAGCAGTAC
>CALBUB010000024.1 GCA_937967955.1 uncultured Bacillota bacterium
TATTTATACATCTTGTTGGAGATGGTTTAATTGAAAAAAATAACAAACAATCTATTATTTCTTAAAATAGTATTAGCTTTGATTACAATACTTTACTTATCATATTTGTATATGGACTTTTTTAGTAGATATACTGAACTGTCAGCTAGTATGAAGTTTATATCTATAGTGTTGTGTTTTTTACTAGCCTTATTATCAGGGGCAAAGCCCTTTAATGGATATAATGTAAAACTACTAAAAATTGGACTTTTTTTAACGGTAATAGCAGATTTTTTTCTTCTAATAGAAAAAGAACACTATGAAATTGGCATAACCGTATTTTCTATAGCTCAAATTATATATACTATAAGGTACAATAGCAGGAATAGGACAAATATTATAAGAAGTTATGTAATTTTATTGTTTACATTATTTTTTACCTACATTGTTATAAAACCATTTACAAAAATAGAAATTATAATTCCCATTGCTTTATTTTATGGGATAGCCCTTATTACTAATGTTTACAAAGCTTTTGTAGTCTATAGGGAAAAGCTTTATCCTAGGCCTAATGGACTAATGGTAGCCTTAGGGATGCTTCTTTTTTTATTATGTGATATAAATGTATTACTGTATAATATATTTAGGTATGTAAAGCAAACAAATGGACTCCTATATAGACTATCCCATGTTTCCATATGGCTATATTATTTACCCTCTCAAGTGTTACTAGCTTTAAGTGGCTACAAATTTAAAGAAAGTGACAGCTAGCCTTATAAATAAAGTAAAAGCAGGCCTAATACAGATGTTACTCCAATAGATAAGAAGATATGGCACTAGAAAATAATATATCTAGTGGCTGGTTCTGTACCTTGTTTCCATAGAAGGTGGACAAGATTAGAAGGCTTTTTCTTTGCTTAAGCACAAGAGGACAGATATATAAGTTGGAATTAATATGAAATAATTGCGAAAGCAACGATTATATGGTATATTAAGGGTAGAACTGGAGGGGATTTATTTTGAAAAAGTGTCCAGATGACTATGCTGGTAGGTGGTTTTCAGTATTTCACAGGCTGCCCTTAAGCTTTATAGCTGAAGGTTTAAAAGATTATAATATAGGCAGTGGCCAGATAATGTTTTTACTAGAGCTTTATTTTATGGATGGAGTAAGCCAAGAAGAATTATCCTCCTATTTGAATATCAATGAAGCTAATACGGCAAGGGCTATTAAGAAGTTGGAGAAGGAAGGTTATGTAATAAGGAAGAGGGATGAGAAGGATAAAAGGATAAAAAGAATCTATCTAACAGAAAAAGCTCTTGAAATTAAGCCTATAGTTTTAGAGCTTATGAACCAATGGGAGGACAAAATGTTAAAAAGCTTAACAAGTGTGGAACGGGAAGTTTTTATTGATTTATTAAAAAAGGTTGGCCATTCTTTGTCTGATAATGGCAGATGTGTAATCTGTGGTAAGAATTGTTGGAATTATAATGAAGAATGGTAGTCCATCTTAATATATTATGGTTTGCAAATCTTATAGGGATTTGCAAACCATTTTTTATTTGTATGTAATTTTTTCTTAATTTTTTCATATAAATATGTAAAAAATAGTTGCGAACGCAATAAAATTATGATATGGTAAAAGTGTACTAAAATACTAGGAATTAAATAGAAGGAGTAGTGACTATGGATAGCAAATTTCTATTGATAAACAATCTTCATGTTAAAGTTGGAGAAAAAGAAATATTGAAAGGCTTAAATTTGGAAGTAAATAAAGGTGAAGTACATGTAATAATGGGCCCTAATGGGGCAGGAAAATCAACTCTTGCCAATGTACTTATGGGCAATCCAAAGTATGAGATTACAGATGGAGAAATTATCTTTGAAGGTACTAAAATAAACGATTTGAAGGTAGATGAAAGAGCTAAGCTAGGAATATTTATGTCATTCCAATATCCAGAAGAGATACCAGGAATAACTGTGGAAAACTTCTTACGCTTAGCTAAGATGGCAATAGAGGAAAAACCAATTAAGGTAATGAAGTTTAAAAAGACATTGAGAGAAAAGATGGAACTTTTAGATATGAAGGAAGAATATGCAGCCAGATACCTAAATGAAGGCTTTTCAGGTGGAGAAAAGAAAAAGAGCGAAATACTTCAGCTACTCATGTTAAATCCTAAGTTGGCCATACTAGATGAAACAGACTCTGGCTTGGATGTAGATGCAGTAAAAATTGTTGCAAAAGGTGTGGAACAATATAAAACTGCTGAAAACTCTATTATAATCATAACTCACCATAGAAACATTTTAGATTATTTAAAACCTGATTATGTTCACTTCCTAATGGATGGAAGAATTGTTAAAACTGGCCATGAAAGCCTAATAGAACTAGTAGAAAAAGAGGGTTTTGAAGTATTGAAGAATTAAAGAGAGGATGGAAGTGGTTATATGGCTGAAAGAAGAAAAACTTATGTAGAAGATTTAGATCGCAGTATTTACGATATTAAAAATGAATTTAAGTATAGCTATAAAACGAAAAAGGGCTTAACCCCTGAAATAGTGAAGGATATTTCTTGGAACAAAAATGAACCTAAATGGATGACTGAATTCCGACTAAAATCCTTGGAAATCTACAATAAATTAGATGTTCCAGCATGGGGACCAAATTTAGATGACTTAGATATAGAAAATATAGTAACTTATGTTAGACCTAATACGGATATGAAGTACAGCTGGGATGAGGTGCCTGAAGATATAAAGAGTACTTTTGAACGTCTAGGAATCCCAGAGGCAGAACGCAAATCCCTTGCAGGAGTTGGTGCCCAATACGATTCAGAAGTAGTATATCACAACCTTAAAGATGATATGGCCAAAAAGGGAGTTATATATACGGACATGGAAACAGCTATAAGAGAATATCCAGACATAATTAAGAAATACTTCATGACAGTAGTGCCACCCCATGATCACAAATTTGTAGCCCTTCATGGAGCAGTCTGGTCAGGAGGTTCTTTTGTCTATGTGCCTAAAGGTGTAAGTGTGGAAATACCTTTACAATCCTATTTTAGATCTAATGCACCTGGCGCAGGCCAATTTGAGCATACTTTAATTATAGTAGATGAAGGGGCTTTCTTACACTTTATTGAAGGTTGTTCAGCACCTAAGTATTCAGTAAACAATCTCCATGCAGGCTGTGTAGAACTTATAGTAAAAGAAGGTGCAAGATTAAGATACAGTACCATAGAGAGCTGGTCAAAGAATATGTACAATTTAAATACTAAGAGGGCCATAGTTGAAAAAGATGGAACTATAGAATGGATATCTGGCTCCTTTGGTTCTAAGGTATCTATGCTATATCCAATGAGTGTCCTTAAGGGTGAAGGGGCCAAAGCTGAATTTACAGGTATTACCTTTGCTGGAGAAGGGCAATATTTAGATACTGGAGCTAAGGTAGTACATGCTGCACCTTATACAACTTCAACTATAAATACTAAATCTATATCTAAAGATGGAGGAGTGGCTGTCTATAGAGGCTCCTTAACTATTGCACCTAATGCTCACCATTCAAAAGCTACTGTATCCTGCGAGTCCTTAATGTTAGATAACAAGTCCAGATCAGATACCATACCAGTAATAGATATAAGAAATGATGAAGTAGACATAGGCCATGAGGCTAAAATAGGTCGTATAAGTGAAGAAGCCATATTCTATTTGATGAGTAGGGGAATTAGTGAAGAAGAAGCTAGGGCCATGATAGTAAGAGGTTTTGTTGAGCCAATAGCTAAAGAATTACCTCTTGAATATGCAGTAGAGATGAACAATTTAATCAAGCTAGAACTTGAAGGAACCATAGGATAGGAGGGATGGCTTTGAGCATAGAGATTAAAGATGAATTAAATTTGATTCCAGTTAAAACTTACAGATGGCTCAATGTAAACCATTTGAAAATAGATGAAGTGTTTGATAAGGAAATAAAGCCTTATACAAAGAAGTTTGTAGATGAACAAAGTAATGGAAATATGTTCCTTGGAAGAATAAATAATGTGGTTTCTTTAGAGCAATATCTAGAGGATTTTAAAGGTCAAATTGAATACGGGGTATCTAAAAAGCTGGTTCACATGGCGGAAAATTTAAATAATGCTGGAATTTTTGCTAGCCTGAAAAGAGGCAAAACTATTGCTGAGCCTATAAGGGTAGAATATGTTCTAGATGAAAAAGAGGATGTATTAATAGATAACAACATAATAATTGCAGAAGAAAACAGTAAGGCAACCTTCGTAATAGATTATTCTACAGAGGGAAATGTGTCTGTCTTCCATAATGGAGCCTTAAAAGTATTTGCAAAGGCAGGAGCAGATGTAACGGTTATAAAAATTCAGAGAATGAACGATAATTCATACCATTTTGACTCCAATGTAGCTTTTGTGGAAAAGGGTGCAAGGGTAAGCTTTATCCAAGCGGAAATTGGCTGCAAAAAATTAGTAACCAATTATATTAGCAATTTGAAGGAAGAAAGTGAGTCCTATATAGATTCTGTATATTTAGGGGATAAGGATAGGGAATTAGATTTAAGCTATTATATGAACCATGTTGGCAGAAGAAGTATTAGCAATATGGAAATTAAAGGAGCACTTAAGGACAGAGCTAAGAAGCTATTTAAGGGCACCATAGACTTTAAACAAGGTTCTAGTAGGGCTATAGGTAGGGAAGAAGAGGCAGTAATAATATTCAATAAGGATGTAAAAGCAGATGCAGTGCCTTTACTTCTATGTACAGAAGATGATGTAACTGGTGAACATGCTGCTAGTGCTGGAAAGGTAGATGCTGATAAGCTGTTTTATATGATGAGTCGTGGTTTTAGCAAGGAAGAGGCTATAAAACTCATAGTAGAAGCATCTTTTAATCCTGTAATAGATAAGATTCCAATGGAAGATATAAGGGAAATTATTAGAAAAGAAATTCACAACAGATTAGTTACGGAGGGTAACAGATGAAAGCTCTTGATGTAGAAAGGATTCGTAAAGACTTTCCTACCCTTTTTGAAAAAGTTAATGGGAAACCCTTAGTATACTTGGACAATGCTGCTACTACCCATAAGCCTATACAAGTAGTAGATGCTATGAGGGATTATTACAATAAGTTTAATGCAAATCCCCATAGAGGTGCCCATCAGCTAGGTGTATTAGCAACAGAAATGTATGAAAAGGCTAGAGAAAAGGTAAGAGAATTTATAAATGCTAAATCTACAAGAGAAATTATATTTACCAAAAATGCAACGGAATCCCTTAACTTAATAGCCTATTCCTATGGTATGGCCTTTGTTGAAAAAGGTGATGAAATAGTAATTTCCATATCAGAACACCATAGCAATATTGTACCATGGCAAAAGATTGCTAAACTTAAAGGTGCTAAATTGAAATATCTATATTTAAATGATGATTATAGGCTTGATATGGAAGAAGTATATAATAAGGTAACAGATAGAACTAAAATAGTTAGCATAGCCCAAATGTCAAACGTATTAGGTACAGTGTATCCTGTAAAGGAAATAATAGAATATGCCCATTCTAAAGGTGCTATAACCATTATAGATGGAGCTCAAAGCGTCCCTCATATGAAGGTAGATGTTCAAGATTTAGATGCTGATTTCCTTGTGTTTTCAGGCCATAAAATGTTAGGCCCCATGGGGATTGGGGTACTATATGGTAAGGAAGAAATACTTGAAAAGACACCTCCCTTCTTAATGGGGGGAGATATGATTGAGTATGTGGAAGAACAGAGTACAACTTTTGCAGAACTTCCCCATAAATTTGAAGCAGGTACCCCAAATGTGGAGGGGGCTGTAGGCCTTGCTGCAGCTATTGATTATTTAAATGAGATTGGTTTAGATAAAATAAGTAAATATGAAGAAGAATTAACTGCCTATGCTTTAGAAAGGCTGAAAGAAATCCCCTATGTTAAAATATATGGCTCTACCGATATTAAGGATAGAGGAGCCGTCATATCCTTTGAAGTTGAAGGTTGTCATCCCCATGATGTTTCAACAATAGTGGACACTTATGGTATAGCCTTAAGGGCAGGCCATCACTGTGCTCAGCCTTTGATGAAATTTTTAAAAGCCCCAGCAACATCAAGAGTTAGTTTTTATTTCTACAATACTAAATCTGAAATAGATGTGTTTATAGATAGTTTGTTAAAAGTAAGGAAGTGGTTAGGATATGGATCTTAGTCAATTGTATACAGAGCTTATATTGGAACACAGCCAAAATAGCGAAAATAAAAAGCATTTAGATCATGCCAACTGTTGTGAAAGGGGTTATAATCCCAGCTGTGGAGATGATATAACATTAGAGCTAGTTTGTAATGGTGATATAATAGAAGACGCCTCCTATACAGGAAATGGATGTGCCATCTCCCAAGCTTCCACATCCATTATGATCGATTTAATAAAGGGAAAAACTAAGGAAGAAGCAGAAAAGTTAGCAGATACATTCCTATCTATGATAAAAAAAGAAATAGAAGATGATGAAGAATTGGAAATATTAGAAGATGGGGTAGCTTTTAAAAATATTTCCAACATGCCAGCAAGAGTAAAATGTGCAACCCTTGCATGGCATACATTAAAAGAAATTATTAGAAAGAATTTTTAAGGGAGCCTTTGGTCTCCCTTAATTTATGCTAATAGAAATTAAAACAATATGGGAAATAGTACGACAATTGAATAATATTATGCAGCTTATGTGCTATATTGAATAATTTCATTTGCTAGCAACTGTCAAATATGATACAATTATAGTGTCTATACTAATTTCTTGTTTATAAGCCTTATCAAAATGTAGTCACGTTAATATGTGTTCTGCTTTTCTCAAGTATCACCCGCAATTTATAAGCCAATAACACAAGTAATTGATGAAGTATAGATGTGAAAGGGGGAGTCCATTTGAATTTATTAAAGGATAAGTTTAAAGAAGTATCACTATCCGTATTACCTATAAGTCTCATAGTAATAATACTTAACTTTACACTAGTCCCGATTGATTCAGATATGTTGATAAGATTTATAATTGGATCCTTATTAGTGATTCTTGGATTAGGAATCTTTCTATTCGGGGTAGACCTTGGTGTAAATCCTATCGGGAATTTAATGGGAGAAACTACTGCTAAAACCAATAAAGCCATTTTAGTTGGAATACTTGGATTCTTATTAGGCTTTTTAATAACTGTTGCAGAACCTGATTTGTTTATACTTGCGAAGCAGGTAAATCAAGCTTCTGGAGGGATAATATCAGCCTATTCTATACTCATCGTTGTATCCATTGGTGTTGGAATAATGGTTGCCCTAGGACTTCTAAGGATTCTATTTGAAAAGCCATTGAATAAGATGTATACTATAATATATTTTATAATTTTTATTTTAGGGTTGAAAGTATCAGCAGAGTTTTTGGCTATTTCAGTAGATGCTTCAGGAGCAACCACTGGAGCTATGACTACTCCATTCATATTAGCTTTAGGATATGGGGTATCACAGCTAAAGGGTGGTAAAAAAGAAGAAGAGGATAGCTTTGGATTGGTTGGAGTTGCTTCTACTGGTCCCATTCTTGCTATAATGTTGATGAGCATAATAGCAGGTGTTACCAATATTCAAGGACAAGGTGAAGCTTTCGTGGTACATGAAGGGATTATAGGGCCCTATTTAAAAGAGTTCCCACGTATGATTCGAGAGACGGTTTATACTTTAATGCCTGTGATCTTAATGTTCTTGATCTTCAATCTTTTCAAGTTTAAATTAAACAGAAGAAATAGGAATAAAATATTAAAAGGATTGTTGTATACTTATATAGGACTGGTTTTATTTTTAACAGGTGTTAATGCAGGTTTTATGGAAGTTGGAAGGGTAATGGGTTATAAAATAGCAAATTTAGACCATAGCTTATTATTACCAGCTATTGGTTTCCTTTTGGGATTAGTAGTAGTACTAGCAGAACCAGCAGTACATGTGTTGACTGAACAGGTGGAATATGTAACAGCAGGATATATTAAAAAGAGCGTTATACGGATAGCTTTTTCAATAGGTATTGCAACTGCTGTATCCATGTCCATGTTGAGAATAATGATACCAAGTTTAAAATTATGGCATTTCTTATTGCCTGGATTTGCATTAGCAGTATTGTTAAGCTATAAAGTTCCTCCTATTTTTGTGGGGATAGCTTTTGATGCTGGAGGGGTTGCCTCAGGACCTATGACCGCTACTTTTGTTTTAGCTTTTGCTCAAGGGGCTGCTGATGCAATACCTACAGCTAACGTATTGGTGGATGGCTTTGGTGTTATTGCCATGGTAGCTATGACTCCACTAGTAACTATTCAGCTGTTAGGATATCTATTCCAATTGAAAGGGAAAAAGGAAGGGATTGATGTAGATGACTCAATTGGAGAATAAAAAATTTTCATTGTTTTGGGTAATTGTAGACCTTGGTAAAGGAGAAAAGGTATTTAGAGAATCCAAAAAACTTGGAGCCACAGGAGGAACTTTCTTTTTAGGGAAAGGGACTGTAAAAAGTCACTTCTTAAATCTATTGGGTTTAGATGAAGCAAAGAAAGAAATACTTATAATGGCTATAGATGAAAAATTAGAAGAAGTTTTTCATCAGGAGCTTGATAGAAAATTTAGCTTTCATAAGCCTAATCATGGCATTACCTTTTCAATGCCCATTAAGAGAATTGTAGGAATTAAAGGTTCAGATTATGAACCAAATTCTAAAGTACGAGGTGGAGGCGAGATGGGATTTGAAGCTATATTTACAATAGTAGATAGGGGATTGTCAGAAGATGTTATAGAAGCTGCAAAATCAGCTGGGGCAACAGGAGCAACAGTAATACATGGTAGAGGTTCAGGAACTCATGAGAAAGCAAAGCTATTCAACATTGAAATAGAGCCTGAAAAGGAAATAGTGTTAATCTTAGCAGAATCCACAATAACTGATGCCATAGTGGAAGCAATAAAAGAGAAAGTTAATATAGATAAACCAGGAGTTGGAATATTGTTTGTATTGGATGTAAACAAAGCGGTAGGACTTACTAAAACAAAATAGAAAATCAGCCACGGCTAAATTTTTGTAAAGACCGTGGCTTTTTAATTTATTACCATAATACAATACCAGTATTATTGTTAAAAATATGTAATATTAATATAATATTGAGTTATTTATTGAAAAAATCAGGGTATAGGAAAAATATGAACACACAAAGGGGGTAGGAATATGGATTATAGTGTACTCGTTGGAGGCGCTGCTGGTCAAGGTATGGATACCTTTGCTAGCCTCTTAGAAAAGATACTCAAACGTTGTGGTTTTCATGTGTACGCCTATGGGGATTATATGTCTAGAATAAGAGGAGGCCATAATTTTTTCTA
>CALBUB010000025.1 GCA_937967955.1 uncultured Bacillota bacterium
TATTAGCCCTTGCCTCATAGTTTTCTGGCTCTTCAAAGGCTATTTTGCCGTATTTAATGCAGGTCTTCAATATGCTTTCTGCAAATCTATCCTGTAGATATGCTCCATCGTTTAGTGTAAAGTAGTTTTCAAAGGTATGGCTCATTATATCAGCAATTCCTGCAGCTGTTTGGTTCTTGGGAACGGAGAATGTATAGGTTGGATCCAAAATGGAGAACTTTGGTGCCATGGATATATGCCCAAAGGATAGCTTTTGATTAGTTTCAAGGTTTGAAATAACAGCTACCCTATCCATTTCAGAGCCTGTAGCTGCAATTGTAAGTATTGTTCCTAAAGGTAGTGCATTTACAACCTTTGCTTTTTTAATCAGCAAGTCCCATGGATCTCCATCATAGTAGTATCCAGCAGCTATGGCTTTGGAGCAGTCAATAGTGCTGCCTCCTCCAACTGCCAGTATAAAATCTATGTTATTTTCCCTAACTATTTTGATTCCTTCCCTTACACTGTCTATTCTAGGATTAGGATCTATGCCTGAAAGCTCCCAGAATGGAATGTTATTCTTTTTAAGTATGTCTACCACTTCTTGATAAAGTCCTATCCTCTTAATACTTCCTCCACCATAGGTTAAAAGTACTCTTGAACCGATTTCTTTATTTCATCTGCCAGTACTTTAATCTGGCCTTTACCAAAGAATATCTCTGTAGGAATTGAATAATGGAAATTTTTCATTTTACGCCTCCTATGTTGTTTTGTAGTCTACTACATACTGGCCCATAACTCTAGTAATCTATAGCAAGTATATTATACCATGCTTATCCTATTTCTAAACACAGCCACATAAATTAGAAAGTTTTATATCCATAGTAAATTTACATTCTCCATCCATAGTATTATAAATATCTAATATGAGCTTGTGTATCTTATCCTTGTCCCCTCTTATGGTAGTAGACATTATTCCCACTTGGTATTCTAAATTATAAGATTTGATTATTTCTAAAACTTTGTCTATATGGGGAATATAGTCTTCAGTACCAATAGGTACGAAGGCTATTTCACAAGAAGCTATTTTTTCCACAGGGCACATATAAATCCTCCCCTTTTCCCTTCTTTAGACAATTCCCTTTCTTTTTCCATGGAGATATATTCTTCCTCTATAGTAGGAGGAATGAATAGGCATTCCTTAATGTCTACTAAATGGTCCTTTTTATAGCTTTTCATATCTTCTACAGTTTTAAAATTTGCATACTTGAACACAGAATTTTTCTGGAACTCTTTAGATAAATACATTTCTCCCCAGGCACTGTCTTTATTGATAGTGCCTATTAATAAATAGCCATTAGGCTTGAGCACCCTAAACATTTCTTCTATAGCCTTTTCTGGCTCCTCTAAAAATTCAAAGGCTGTTACTGAAACTATTCCATCAAAGTAATCAGCCTCATATTCCATATTGTATACATCCATATTGTAGAATTTTATATTCAGGCCTTCCTTCTTAGCCTTCTCTTCTGCAACTTTAAGCATCTCCTCAGATATATCTATGCCTATTACTTCACAGCCCATTTTAGCTAGCTTTATACTAAAATTCCCTGTACCGCATCCAACATCCAGCACCTTCATACCCTTTCGTACCTTGAATAGGTCAAATACACATTTAGTTTCTACCTTATCAACAAAATTCCCAAGTTTAGTCTTATACCAGTCATCGTACATTTTAGCTTCCTTATCAAATATGGCCATGTAAATCACCCCTGTTGTACTCAGATTAAACTATAGTAAAAGCTTTTTATCTTTTGAGCCATTAACTTTCTTCTTTTCTTTAAAAACTCTTCATAATCTTTTGCATCCATATCAAATATTTCTATAGGAATGCAGTTTTCTTCTAAATTCTTATTTAAATCATCTAAAGAAGTAATCCCTCCATATATAGGCTCTGAGCCATTTTTGCATTGAGATACTATCTCAGCTAGATATTTTTTAGGAGCCTTATCTTTTATTTTTATATTTATTTCTGATTGTGTATATGCATAGTTGGCCACTTGATTATACTGTCCACGGCTTGTGAAACCATTTCTTTGCAAATACTTTTTAGGGAATATATGATGGGTGTCTCCTCTAAGTTCTATCAAATCTTTTACGGTTATTTTCTCAGATAAAAATCCTCTATCATTGGCACATATTTGAGCCATTAAATAAACATTGTATTGAGGAGTAGTCTTAATAGAAGATTCTAATCTAGTAACTAAAATATTGTTCCAAAAGGCATCTGATAGTTCCCCTTCTTCAATATTTGAAAGATATTCTTCAACATCCCTATCTTTTATCCTACTTATATCATAATCAAAAGCTGATTCAGCAGATCCCGAGTATCTTCCAGTAAGAATTGACATTACAACCCATCGTCTCACAAGGTTCTCTATCATTGCAGGGTTGGTTCCTTTATCCTTTAGTACAAGATACAAAATATATCCAAAATTAAGTACATTCTGGGACCTAACTATACCTTTAGTAATAATTCCTATAGATCTTAGGATCATAATGTATCTTTGGAAATTTGTTCCGTTAACAAAATTTAAAACTCCTTCTCTTAATAGATTAAAGGACTTCTCAGCTATTTCTTCATAGTATTCCCTAGATTCAAAATCTCTTCCCGATAGTAAGCTAACCAGTTCAGATAATCTACCCCTATAAAATTTAGAGGTAAATGCAACTCTAAGCACATCTGTATATTCAGGAACGTAAATATCTTCATTATATCCTTTTACCCATTCAATCTTTTTAAATAATTCTCCTGAAGTAAATTCCGGATCATTTTCCTTTATTATTTCAAAGTCTTCTGGATTATGCATTAGATGACAGAAATAGTCTATAAGTTTTCGTATTTCATTGCCACCATAGCTTTCGTTAGATGAGATTTTAGACATGGCAAAATCAGCCTGGCTTAACTCTACTCCTTTTGAGTTTATTCTAATAAATATTTCTGTTACATCGTTAATGTCAATATCATGAGAAAGTTCTATAATCCCCACCAAATTAGTCTTGATACTTATAAGCCTGTTGATCACTTCACTTATCTTTTTAGGATCCGTGCCAGGATTTTTTTCAACATAATCCATTACAAATTGGAATGGATTAAATTCTGTTTTAAATACTACACTAATATCGTATATCCAAGCAGCACTCTTTTTAATAGCCGCATTAGCCACATCAAAAGTTTCTGTTTGTGGATTAAAGGAAATAATTATTCTTTTCTTCCTATAACGATTATCAAACACTTTTAATCCAGTTAAAGCAGCAGCCATAGCTGTTATTCTCTGTTGACCATCTATAATTACTTTCTTTCCTACAGAAAGGCTTCCGTCCTTCAGTTTGACATCTGGATTTTGCCATATAATCAAGTATCCTATTGGGAAATCTTTATACAATGAATCGATTAAATCTCTAACCTTTGTACCATCCCAAACAAAAGGTCTTTGAATTTCAGGAATAGCTATAACACCATCTTTAATCCAGGATAAGATAGTTTCAATCCTTTTGTTATTCACCTCATAATTAGCCATGTAGTTTTACCCCCAATTAATTTTTTTCCTTCGTTATCATAACCCTCTAGTATGTAAGTTGACAAAATTAGTTAGCTTATCATTAGTTTTTATTGCTAACTACTAATTTGCCACCAAATTTATCAATTGAAAACATATTGCTCTCTTCAAGTACATCTATGGATGCACTGTATTTAAAAGGAAAAAACTCTGGACTGTTGTTTATTTCTTCTAGCGACAAATATAGCTTGTCTTTTATGCAGATCAATGCATAAGTAATAAGGATAATCCCTTCCCTACTTTCAATACTATATCTATTAACATCATACTTATGCTTAGGCAAACAATGGAGAACTCCTATATCTTTTAATGTTTTAATAATTTTATCTATAGAATGGAATAGGGTGCTTCTTTCACCCCATAGGTCAAACATATTGTTTTTAACATCTTTAGTAGTTATATCAAACATTTTTCTATCCATCTTGCCTATAACACTGCAAATATCTGCAAAGACTGGATACGTGAGAAGCATTAAACACCAATGGGCTAATAAAATATTTTCTTTTTCCCCACTTTTAATTAGCTTCACTGCCAGCTCTTTAGCCTTTTCTGTATATTCATTATCTTTAACCCATATATTCACCAATATATTCCGTGTTTTTCTGGCATTAGTGGGGCTTTTTATTTCAAGAGATAAATATTCATTTAGGTCGTCATTAATCTCTTCTTCACTTTTTCCTTCCATATACAATTCAGCAACTTTATTTAGCCAATCTAAATTTATGTTTCTTGACATTCCTATTATCTTACTCATACATCTACTCCTTCTATTTTAATAAATGGTACTATAACCTCTTCAATACTAATGCCACCATGAGATAATATAACATTTCCTTTGTTTCCAAAGGATTTTTGGTATTCACAGAGCAAATACTTATAATCTCTGGGCAAATAGTATGGTGGATACTCTATCAAGTTGAATTCCTCAATTATTTTGCCATAAGCTGCATAATCTTTCAATATCAAAGTTCTTTTAGATCTTGTTTCCATCTCAATACCAATCCCTCTAGGGTTGCCTACAGTCTCAGTTTCTATATGTCCATGGTCAGATGCAATGTATACATCAAAGCCTTTTTTATACAGCTTAATGATCAGTTCATGTAACTTTCCACTATGTGATAGCAATCTCACATCATTATACATACCTAAATTGCCTTGTTTTTGGCTATGAACCAAATCATCTATTTCATTTATAATAACACATATACATTTGTCCATATAACCAATATCAAAATCATATCCCCTATTATATTTTGTCTCTTCTTCTTTATAGCCATATTCTTTGCATTTTTCAATAAATAACTTTTCTTCATTTACTAAACCAAATGGTTTTTCTAGTTCTACAGGAAGCTTTCCAGATAAAAGACTTTGTCTAGATATGGGAGTAATAGTTGGAATTAAAGCATAAGTTGAGCTATATTTATATGAAATCCCTTTTAGCCCTTCAGAAATTATCAGCCAATCTAATATGGACATTCCATCCATAACTATCAAAGCAAACTTATCATTGGAGTTGCTAAATATATAATCCAAAGTCCTATTTATAAGGACAGGTCCATCATAGGCTGAATATGCTGATAATGTAGAATAATTGTTTAAAATAAATTCTTGAAACTTACCTTGTATTTTTTGTACAAGCTTCTCATCTATATCTATATCACTGGTTTTATACTTAATATACTGGAGTTTTGAATAAAGTAAAGCAATCCTAAGCCAATGTGAATAATTGTCTTCTTTCAATAGATTTTCTATCTGAGAGGTTACATAATCTCTATACTCTTCAACATTTTCACTATCAAACACATCCTGAGATAAAAACTTTTTAGTTTCAGCTTCTGAATTTAGTGTCCTATATAGATTTTCATGGGCTATATATAGCAGGTCTAAATCAAATATATTGGAGCATTCTAATATAAACGGATTTAACTTAGGAAAAAACTCCCTATAGCTTATATCTTTACAATAGAAATTACATCTAATATCATAAGGTAGATATAAGTCTGATCTAAATATTACTAAATATTTATCCTTGCTTTTTTTAATTTCAGTTTCATATATGTATCTAAAGTATTCCACATCATCATAATAAATCAATTTATAACCATATTTTTCACTGATTAGGCCAAAGTAATCATCTTCGATAATATTTTGAAAATCAAATAATATTATTCTATCATATATTCCCAACCCACATAGATTAA
The DNA here is from genome assembly GCA_937967955.1 of uncultured Bacillota bacterium. Taxonomy (GTDB): domain Bacteria; phylum Bacillota; class Clostridia; order Tissierellales; family Tepidimicrobiaceae; genus JAAYHX01. The sequence goes on from CALBUB010000025.1 coordinate 5,798, forward strand.
TTAAATAATCTAAAAACATAGCTTCACTCCAATCTCAATATGAAAATTGGCTTAAAAACTGGACAGATGATTTTATTCTTCTCAAATTTCCGTTTAATCTCTTCTTTTTCCTTTTCCAATTCTCTTAATCTAGATCTTCTTATATTTTCTATACCTATTCTCTTAGCAGCATCAATCCTAAGTTCTAATGCATAAGAATATTTTCTATAGTCCTCTTCTTGCTTTTTTTCATAGTTTTCTTTTAATCCTAAAAAAATATCATACGCAAAGTTTTGGGATAACTCCATTATTCTATTAAAAATATTTTCATCAAGATTAATATTATCCGTAACCTCAATTATTGCATCATCTCTAATAAACTCATCCCAAATTCTTTCTCCTGCAAATGGTCTATAAATCATATTATCATTTATGAATATAGGTATTACTCTCCTATTATGGTATAAATCATCGTTTATTGATAGTTCCCATAAGGAAAAATATCCTTTTTCATTAGGAAAGTCTTTAATATATACTGAAGGAATTTTTTGTGATCTTGACCAACAGTTTTCTTGGTTAAGGTGTCTAGATATTTCTTCATCATTTATATCTATATTTTCTCCTACAAAAAATTTACCTTCTTTCCATAAACTATAAAAATTACACATTTTAAATAACAACTTATTTAGTTCAATAGATTTATTATAATCAGAATTTGCTTCAAGAACTTTGTCTTCTTTTAATAATTCTCTATATTTTCTAGCTTTAGCAATCTCCTTTTTTAAATCTTCTTCTATCTTTGAAATATTATGTTCAATACTAGCTGGATCTCTTAAAGAGCTTACATAAACTTCTGTAAAATCAATATCTGCCATTTCGCTATCTAATACATCTGCTAATTTATCTATTCCTGTTTCAGATAATATTACTGATAGCTTGTCCTCTAATACCGATCTAACTCTATTTTCAATGGTTTCAGCAATTATAAAATTATATATGTATACATCTTGTGATTGTCCTATACGGTCCACTCTTCCTATTCTTTGCTCTATTTTCATAGGGTTCCAAGGCAAATCATAATTTATTACTATGTTAGCAAACTGCAAATTTAAACCCTCTCCACCTGCATCTGTAGATATTAAAATGTCCGCTTGATTCTTGAATTCATTTAATTGAATATTTCTAGTTTCAATATCCATACTGCCATTTATCAAAGCAACGCCATATCCTCTACCTTTCAAAATTTCTTCCAAATATTTTTGTGTAGCAACAAATTCAGTAAAAATTATCACTTTTGATGAAGGTTTTTCATAATTAATATCATCTAACAAATTTAAAAGCACTTCTATTTTTGCATCCTGATATTGGTAGCTTGCTTGTTTGGCCATATTTAGAATATCTATAAGCTCTTCTATTTCTTTTTCTATATCCGTTGACACGACTTCTAATCCTTCTTCTAGTTTCTCCTCTAAATCAGCTTCTATTAAATCATCTAAAGATAATGAACTTACTTTTGCATGTCTAGATTTTAATATTTCTATTCTTTTCTCTACACTATCCATAATTGCAGCTGTACTGCTAGTTACTAATCTTTGCATTAGAACCATTAAAAAACCTATATGATACTTCTTCTCTTTAAATGCTTTATTATACCCATTTCGTACATAATCAGTTACCATTTCATATAGTTTCTTCTGCATAGAGTGTCTTTCATCCCAATGGATTTCAACTATCTTCGTATGCCTGTCTTTAAATAACCTATTACCTTCATTGTCTATAACCTCTCGCTTCTCGTTTCTTATAATATAAGGTGCTACTTGTTCTTTTACTATTGCTTTGTAATTTGGGAAAGCTTTTTCATCTAATAATCTAATGAGCCTTAAAAATGGTTCTGTTTTGCCTGAATGGGGAGTAGCAGTTAGCAATAATAAATATGGAGAAGATTTCGCAAGCAGCTTACCTAATTTATACCTTGATACTTCGCTAGTGCTACCAGCTACCCTATGGGCTTCATCTATTATAACTAAATCCCAGCCAGCATTTACTATAGCAAAAATCCTTTCTTCATTGTATTCCTCTACTCTATCTTTACTCCATCCAGCTCTAGCTTCTATTGGCTTAATCGAGTCCATAGGACTTATAACTTGATTAAATTGTCCATATATATCATCACTGCCAATTAATTTCTTAATAGTATCGTGTTCGGAAGGCAGTATAACATGGAATTTCTCTCCAAACTTCTCATACATTTCTCTTTCCCATTGGGTAACTAAGCCTTTTGGACAAACTACCAAAATTCTCTTTACAAGACCCCTAGCCTTCAATTCTTTTATGATCATCCCAGCTTCTATTGTTTTACCTAAACCAACTTCATCAGCTAAAATATACCTTATATTATTGCTTGATAAAACCCGATTAAGTACATGTAGTTGATGGGGGAGAGGAATAATATCCTTACTAAAAGATGACAGAATTCCTTGGGAAGTTATATCCTTAATCTTCCCAAGGAATGCCATATATCTTACATAATTCTCATCATAATATGAAGAGCTATCTTTTCCAATTTGTTCTGAGTTGAGATTATAGATTTCTTTGCTAAGTGGATTATAAACTTTATATGTTACAAATCCCCATATTTCATTCTTCTCTATTATTTGCACTCTCTCATTTCTAACTAGATCATAAGCATAATCTCCTACGGAAAACATCATATCACTCCATTCTGCTAAGAGCTATATCATAATACATAAGAAGCTTATCATCTTCTTGTATTACGTTTTCCGGTAATCTATTCCCAATCTTGACTATACTCTCATAATCTTTTTCTTTCCAAAGCTTTGCAAATCCAACTCTAATTGCTTCTGTCCTAAACTTTTTAAGTTTTCCTTTACCTTTTAAATATTCTTCAAATTCTTTCAACAATCTCTTTTCCCTTAGTTTTATAAGGTCTCCTGTCTTTGATGGGTCTGGTATATACCATCTTCCCTCTTCATCTTGTAGAAAATTTTCTTCCAGTAATTCACTTAACTCTGGCATCTTCTCATATCTAGCTATCTTAGCTTCTTTCATAAACTTAGGTTGTAGTTCGCTGTAAGTTTGAGGAGTTTCTAGTTGATGATACAGCCATGCTATGGCAGATTTTTCATCGTTTACAAACATGGAAAATTGAATAGGCTCCAAATCTGCTTTTATCCTTGCATTATCGTATTCATTAACTTGGTCATGTAAGAAATACATTCCATCCCTTTTTATAAACCTCTCATCCAAACCTTTGTAAAAATCTGATGCATCTATAGGGACTGATAATCCATTCATTATATGGTAAGCCACCATTCTATCAAATAGTAAATGTGGTTCACGTTCTTTAATTACCTCAATAGTATTTCCCTTTTGTACAACTACAGGCAATTTCTCTAAGTGTTCTCTTACAAACTCCCAAACTGTATCTTCAGTTCCTGCTTTTTCAAGAAATCTCTTTTTGAAACTTTCCTTTGGTTTGTATGCTGATATTACTAAATCTTGTTTAACAGCTGAAGTTGTTGTAACTTGTTTAAAGCTTCCTTGTTTCTTATCTAATGTTCTTACATCTGCAATAATAAATCCTGCTCTTAATAACGATGCCTCAAT
>CALBUB010000026.1 GCA_937967955.1 uncultured Bacillota bacterium
TACGATAATTATAGAGTTGGCTTCTTGGCTTTTGCTGTCTACATAGTTTACGGAAAACTCAGAACCATCAATAGGCCTATTTAGTTTAAAAGTTTGCTTTATCTGTTCTAGTACACCTTTTATAATAGTCTGCTTTATGCCTGTTTTGGAAACTATCAAATTCATTTCCTGGTCAATATAGCCATATATTTCCTCCCTTTGAAGCTTTTCCACATATTCATTATCATCTATTAAGTGGATATCTAAAAAATCTATCTCTTCAAGTATAAAGAGTATTTCATTATCACTATTTATGCCTACTGGAATACTGTCTACACTTATATTCATCATTCCGCTAAAGGCTAAATAATAAAATAGTGCCATTATTATAGGATAAGCAAAGGTCCAGAATAGGAAGCCGTAGTTTCTAAACATGTTTTTTCCTTGATATTTAAAATTTCTCAATAAGCTATACACTAGTCCCTCAACTCCTTCCCGGTTAACTCTAAAAATACATCGTTTAAAGTTGGCTGTTGGCTGTATAGCTTTGTGTAAACTAGCTTATTTTCTGTTATAAAGTTCATAAGATTGGCAAGGTTGTTGGTGGCATTTTCAAATTTGATGACAAAATCATTGCCCTTTCTATCCACATCAATTACATGGGGTATGGCCATTAATTTTTGGGCTGTATCATCTTCTATATCAATAAAGCTTACTACTATCTTTTCTGAGGTAGTTATCATAGCCTTTAATTCCTCTGTTGTACCTGAAGCTATATCCTTTCCATTATCCATTATAACAACCCTAGTACACAGCCTTTCCGCTTCTTCTAAATAGTGGGTAGTATATATAATGGTGCTTCCTTCCTGATTAAGCTTTTTTATTCCTTCTAATATGAAGTTTCTACTTTGGACATCTACTGCCACCGTTGGCTCATCTAAAAATATCAGCTTTGGCTTATGGGATATTCCACAAGCAATATTAAGCCTTCTTTTAAGGCCTCCACTGAGCTTTTTAGGGTAGAACTTTTCATAGCCCTTAAGTTCAACAAATTCTATGGCTTCATCGACTAATTTTCTTCTAGTTTTTTTATCATCTATATATAAGCCACAGAAATAGTCTATATTTTCTCTTACTGTTAAATTTTCAAATACTGACACCTCTTGGGGAACTAGGCCAATTTGTCTTTTTATATCATAGGAGTTGGAAGTGATTTTCCTTCCAAATACTTCTATTTCTCCCTCTTCTACTTCCATATTAAAATGGTCTAGGGCAATTTTTTCTCCATACCTTTTTACTAGATTTTTTACCTTTACAATTATCCCATTCACATCTATATGGCTTATTTACTACTATTGTATGATTTTCTTCTTTCCCTTCCTAGTGAATATAGTTACAAAGTAATATGACATTTGTCATAATTTAAATTGCTTAATGTAAAGGGTAAAAATATAATTATAATAGGTACTGGAATTTTTAACCAAAATAAAGGTGTTTCTATTATGGGCTATTTAAAAAGGCTGTTGGAGAAGCTGTTTATTATAGCATTCTGCTTATACAATACCTATAAAAAATATCCAGCTGAAAATTTGCCTTTATATTTCCTTATAATCCTCATAATTTCTTCCCTATTGGAGTTGGCTAAGCATAAAAATATAAAGGCCCTTTTATACATTTTGTTTACAGCCTTAACCTTCTACCAAGAAATCCTCATACTGTATATACCAGAGATTTAAAGGCTGAAATTGAAAAGCTCTGTTCTCATGTGCCCAATATAGATGTGGAATTGGTGTATAGAATCGGTGATAACTTAAGCTTCGATATGAAATACGATATATTAGCCATTATAAAAGAAGGAATAACAAACTGTGCCAAACATTCTAATGCTAATAGGTTAAAAATAACCTTATTGGAACAGCCAAAATTCTACTCTATAAGCCTGAAGGATAATGGCAGCAATTTCAATGAAGAAGCCCTTAAAAACACTAAGGTTTAGGACTAGTAAGCCTAAAGGAAATTGCCCAAAAGTATAATGGCTTTTTAAACTATGGCTATGATAAGGGCTTTAAACTACATGTTACATTGATGAAAGGATGATTAGTGTGAATATCGTAATTATAGATGACGACCCTCTAGTTGTAGAATCCCTTAAAACTATTATAAGTGCCAACAATATAGACATATTGGCAGTAGGCTATGATGGAGAGGAAGCTGTTAAATTATATGAAAAGCATAGGCCTGATTTAATACTTATGGATATTAGGATGGAAAAATTAAATGGACTAGAGGCAGCCAAAAAAATACTTAAAATGGATCCTGACGCTAAAATACTCCTTATAACCACCTTCCAAGACCAAGAACATATGGCTCAGGCCCTTTCTTTAGGCTGTAAAGGTTATATACTCAAATACAATATAAAGGGGATTATCCCTGCCATCAAGGCTGTATATGCAGGAAATAATAAAGAAATTGCAGAAAGGCTCTATTTAAGTGAAGGTACTGTAAGAAACTATATATCCAATATGTTGGAAAAGTTGTCCCTAAGGGATAGGACTCAACTGGCTATATACTATTATAAGAAAAAATACGGTGTAGA
>CALBUB010000027.1 GCA_937967955.1 uncultured Bacillota bacterium
GTCATATTGTATTTCTCTCATAGCTTCTCGGCTGTTAGCTGGATCCATTTGGTAAGTCTTTCTATCTCCAAAGGATGGGGCTGAGTCTGCAGCATCTCTAAAAGGTCCATAGTAATTAGATGCGTATTTAGCACTATAAGCCATTATAGGTACATTTACAAAGCCTTCCTTATCTAGAGCTTCCCTTATAATTTTAACCCTTCCGTCCATCATATCTGATGGAGCTATCATATCTGCTCCTGCCTTTGCATGGCTAACAGCAATCTTTCCTAGATACTCTAAAGTTTTGTCATTATCTACATCCTTATCTTCAGTAAGTATCCCACAATGGCCATGGCATGTATATTCACACATGCATAGATCAGTAATTACATACATTTCAGGATGATGCTTTTTAATAGCCCTTATTGCCTTTTGTATAATTCCGTCATCTGAGAAGGCATCACTTCCTACCTCGTCCTTTTCACCAGGTATACCAAACAGTAATACTGCCTTTATTCCTAGATTTAATAACTCCTCAACTTCCTTTACTAGCATGTCCACTGAAAAATGATAATTACCCTTCATGGACCCTATTTCTCTTTTTATGCCTTCTCCTTCTACAACAAATAGGGGATAGATAAAGTCATCTAAAGATATGCTTGTCTCCCTTACTAAATCCCTAATGAAAGCAGTTTTTCTAAGTCTCCTTGTTCTATTAAATTTTGCCACAAATATCACTCCTTCAATAGTATTTCAATTATTCCTTCAAAATTATATTTGTTTGCTTGTTTATATATAGGGTAGCCATCTTCTTCTATTGTTTTAGAAGTTACAGGCCCTATAGATATTATTTTGCTCTTTTTCAAAAGCTCCTCTGCGTTATCCCTTGCTATTTTCTTAAAGTTTATAAATGTTGAAGAGCTGGAAAAGAGTATATAATAGGAATCTAATTCCTTTAAAATATCTATTATGTGTTGATTATCTTCCTTTGCTTTTATAGTCTCATAGGTCTTAACTTCATCAACTATACAGATCTTAGATAATTCTTCCACTATAAGAGGCCTTCCAGCTTTAGCTCTGGGAATTAAAATTCTATCTTTTTCAGAGATTACCTCTTTTAATTCTTCCACTAGGCTTTCACCTACATATTTCTTGGGGATAAAATCTACATTTATCCCATATCTATTAATAGTTTTTGCTGTAATGGTTCCAATTGCACCAACTTTTATATTGGCTAGCTTCCTTACATCATAACCTAGTTCAAAGAGCCTTTTAAAGAATATATTTACTCCATTTACGCTGGTAAATATAACATAGGTGTATTTATGAATATTTTTAATAGCCTCATCTAATTGAGTATTGGGGGTTATTTCTTTTATTTCAATGGTTGGCATAGATAGAACATTGGCTCCTAATCTAGTCAACTTCTTAATTATATCTGCCCTTTGGGTTGTCCCTCTAGTTACCACTATATTTTTTCCTAATAAAGGCTTTTTGCTAAAAAAGTCAAGGCTAGTTCTAAAGTTTACTACCTCTCCAACAACTATCAAGCTAGGATTTTTTATCTTTTCTTCTAAAACTTTCTCATATATATTAGATAGGGTTCCTTCTACTGTTCTCTGCTTTGGTGTAGAAGCCCAATTGATAACTGCTACAGGGGTATTAGGGTCCTTTCCATTTGCAATTAAATTATCAGATATCATTTTTAAATTTGAAACTCCCATTAAAAACACCATTGTTCCATCTAAGGCTGCTAAGGTCTTCCAATCTAACTCTTCCTCTTGACTTTTTAAATGGCCTGTAATTACATGGAAACACCTGGCTATTCCTCTATGGGTAATAGGAATTCCTGCATAGGCAAGGCCTCCAATTGCAGAGGTTATACCAGGAACTACTTCAAAGGGTATATTCCTCTCGTAAAGGTATTCTCCTTCTTCTCCACCTCTACCAAATACGTATGGGTCTCCTCCTTTTAACCTTACTACATTATTGCCAGCCTTTGCTTCTTGATATAGTATTTCATTTATCTCCTTTTGAGACTTTACATGGTGTCTAGGAGATTTACCCACATATATAAGCTTACAATCAGCTTTTCTCTCCTCCAGCAGCACTGGATTTACTAGCCTATCATATACTATTACATCTGCCTTCCTTATACATTCTAACCCTTTTAAAGTTATCAATTCTGGATCTCCTGGTCCAGCTCCTACTAAGTAAACTTTTCCTTTCATGCCCTTGCCATCTCCTTCATTAGGATTTCTGCTAATTTATAGCCTGCTTCCTTATATGCATTAATATCTTCTACAATAGACTTCCTTATTAAAACATCTCCATCTTCTGAACCTAAAAGTCCTTCTACGATTATTTTATCTTCTAATACCTGACAATAAGCTCCAACTGGGATAGTACAGCTGCCACCTACTCCTATTAAAAAAGCTCTTTCTACTACTGCCTGTATTTCAGTCTCCTTATGGCTTATGTCTTCTAGTATCTTTTCCATTCTTTCATCATTTTCTCGAATTTCAATAGCTAATATTCCTTGAGTAGGTGAAGGTAGCATTATTTTCCTATCCATATAGTAAAGCCTGTTTCCTAAATCTAAGCCTAACCTCTTAATACCAGCAGCTGCTAATATTACTCCATCTAAATTTTCTTCTTCTATTTTTTTAATCCTAGTTTCCACATTTCCCCTAATAGAAACTATATTTAGATCTGGCCTATATTTTAAAATTTGATATTTTCTTCTTTTACTTCCAGTACCTATCCTAGCCCCTTTAGGCAACTCTTCTAAACTGCTTATGCCTTCCCTAAAGACGATTACATCCCTATAGTCCTCTCTAGGAGGGGTATATGATAGTTTAAGGCCTGTAGGCAATTTTCCTGGCATATCCTTCATACTGTGAACAGCCATATCTATAGTGCTAGCTAAAAGTTCTCTTTCTATTTCCTTTACAAATACTTCCTTTCCGCCTATTTTGTCTATGGCCACATCTTTTAATATATCTCCCTTTGTTTTTATAATCTTTACTTGAAAATCTATATTTGGATGTTTTCTTTTTATCATGTCTATAACCATATTTGTTTGGGTTAATGCTAAATTGCTACCCCTTGTACCTACTACAATTTTCAATCTTGTACCTCCTCATGGCTGTTTTCATTTTTTAACTGACTAATAAAAGCTTTCAACTGAGACTTATCTAGCTTTAAAGAATGATTAAATAGCTCACTACTTTTATCTTTATATTTTGATAGGACTATGCCTCTAAGTTCCTCTAATAAAACCATATATTCTTCATCAAATTTTGAATATCTATAATCTATATCCTCTTTTAACCTCTTGCTTAGGTAAGGAAATTTGCCTTTAGTTGAAATAGAAATTACTAGGCCTTCCTTATCTACTACCCCAGGAGATATAAAACTAGATTCTTCTCTCCTATCTACTATATTGCATAACACATTTAGCTGATGACTATCTATAGCAATTTGTCTATTTACTTCTCTTGAAGAGGTAGCTCCTACTACTAAAAAAGAACCATATATATATTTTTTGTTATAGGTATCCTTTATTAAACTAATCTGCCCTTTATATTTCTTTTCCAATTCATAAAATTCAGGTATAAATTCTGGACTAACAACTAGAATATTAGCCTGGTATTTTAGAAAATTGTTTGCCTTTCTATAGGCTATTCTTCCTCCACCTATAATTAGTATTTTCTTATTAGCCATATCTACCATTATAGGACAGAACATGTAATACCCCCTAGGTTAAGCTGAACTTCTTCTTTTTCAGTCAATAATATGTCTTTAAGATGGCTCATATATATATCTTGAATACTCTCTATTTCTCCTAAGCCCTTCATACTCACTTCTACTTGGATATCTGCTGCTAATAGTTTTCTCTTCCAAGAATTTTCACCAGCTACCATATCATTAACAGCGTGTCTTCCTGCTACCAACATAAAAGGCATTAGCTTAACCTTTCGAATTTTTTGGCTTTTTAGAATAGGAATTATGTGGCCTATAGTATTTACACCTTTTAAGGTACCTATAAATATATTTGGATAGCCTTTTTCTTTAAATCTTTTTTCTAATATTTTGTAGGCCCTATCTGTAAAAAAGTCACTACCATGCCCCATAAGAAGGAAACTTTCTGCATCTTCCAGCCTAGGCAAATTTAGGCCTTCTACGATTTTGTCATAGTCTATATCATAAGAAAGCAGTGGTCTACCTATTCGGATATTAATAGGGTAGTTTCTTTTAGAAAATTCATTTACTTGTCCTATTATTCTTCTATATTCTTTACCTGGCAATATATAAAGGGGCTGTATATATACATCATATATCTTCTTATCTTTCATCTTTTCTAAGGCTTCTACTAAATTATCTACTGAATAATTTTCTTTTCTTAATTTGTCTATGATAATCTGAGAAGTAAAAGATCTCAATACTAAAAAGTTTTCGTACTCTTTTCTAACTTTTTTCTCAATACTTTCTATACATCTTTTCCTTGCTTCTTCATGGGTAGTTCCAAAACTAGCAATTATAATTCCCTTTTTCATAATATCTCCTTTCGGAAAGGCATACCTTTCCTTCAATAAAAACATTATTTTAATACTTGTTTTTCCATTAACAATCCCATGGGTTTGTTAATTTTTAAACTTTTACGTATCTACAATACCATTTTTTTTGCTTTTTTAAAAATAGAAAAATATAATAACCATCATAGGAGGTTATTATAGGAAATACCTATAATCCCTATTGTGCTTTATTCCGTTAAAATTCCAGGCTCATAACTCATAGTATTTGGTATATATTGGTAATTTTTAGTTATTTTTATTAAGTTCTTCATTAAATCAGTAAGCACCTTATCCTTATGGTAAACTATGCTAAAATACCGATTCCAACAACTGTTGTCACTTTCTATAACATGTAAAATAGAATTATTAGCCTCCTCTTCTACTAAACAAATGGAGATAACTGCTAAGCAATCGTTTTTTATTACCTCCTGTTTAATAGCTTCTGGTGTATTGCCTTCAAATACTACTTTTATAGGTATTCCTTTTTTTCTCATATATTCTTCAAATAACTCCCTTGTTCCACTGCCTTTTTCTCTCATGGCAAATTTTTGATTAGCAAGCTCTTCTACTTTAATAGTCTTTTTCTTGGCAAAAGGGTGATTGCTATTACATATTAACACTAAATAATCCCTTAATTCAGGCCTAACAATTAGATCTGGACTTTTTACTTTGCCTTCTACTATACCTATATCTAATTGGTTATTTAAAAGCTTATTTTCTATATCCTCCGTATTCCCCACATAGGAATAGATTTCAGCTTCTGGGTCTGTATTTTTCAACCTATTTATTATATCTCCTAATATACAACTTCCAACTGAAATTGTAGCTCCTATTTTTATTCCTTCAGCCTTATTTACACTAGCCATTCTTTCTTCTAAATCATCAAATTCTTTTACTACTTTTTGTGCATAAAAAAATAATTTCTTACCTACCTCTGTAATGAATAATCTTCGATTAAGCCTCTCAAATAACAATACTCCATAATAATCTTCTAGTTCTTTTATAGCTTGGCTTACCGTAGGTTGAGAAATGAAAAGCCTTTCTGCTGCTTTACTCATATTTCCACTCTTGGCTACTTCAATAAAAATTCTTAAGTGTCTTATAGTCATGCTTTACCTCCTCTTTTTCACATTTTTTATATAATAGGTTTTACCTATATATTTGATAAGATTTTATCATTTTATTAATTATTCTACAAGTGTTATATTATAAATGGAACTTCGTTAATTTATTTTCAAGGAGAGTGAGCGCATGAACGTACTAGTCATAGGTGGTGTAGCAGCTGGTACTAAAGTTGCTGCTAAACTAAAGCGTGATAACTATGATCACAATGTAACTATACTGACTAAAGGCAAGGATATATCCTATGCTGGTTGCGGTTTACCTTATTATGTAGGTAATGTAATTGAAAAAGAAGAAGATTTAATTGTAAATACTCCAGAAAAATTTTCTAAATTGACAGGTGTAAATGTACTAACAGAGGTAGAAGTTACTAAAGTTAATCCTGAAGAAAAAACTGTTGAAGCAGTAGACTTAAAAACAAATGAAACTACTACATATTCCTACGATAAGTTGGTAATTGCAACTGGTGCAGATCCCTTTAAACCTCCAGTTGAAGGAGTTGACCTTAAGGGAGTATACTTTATGAGGACTCCTGAGCATGCTATTGAGTTGCGTAAAGCAATCGAGTCAGGAGAAGTTAAACGCGTTGTAGTTGTTGGTGGTGGCTTTATCGGTTTAGAAATTGCTGAAAACTTAAAGGCACAAGGAGTAAATGTTTGTATTATCGATATGGCCGACCAAATACTTCCTGGCTTTGAACCTGAAATTGCAAGCTATGTGGAAGATAAACTAGCTGAAGAAGGTATAGTAATATTTACTAAAACAGGCTTAGAAGCAATTCTTGGTGATGGAAAGGTTGAAAAGGTTAAAACAACTAACCGCACTATAAAAGCAGATGCAGTTGTTTTATCTATAGGAGTTCGTCCTAATACAGCCTTCTTAGCTGATACTGGCCTTGAGTTTGCTCCAAACAGAGCTATTAAAGTAAATAAGAAGTTAGAAACTAATATTAAAGATATATATGCAGTTGGTGACTGTGCTTTTGTAACAAACTTAATTACAGGAAAAGATGCATATGTACCAATGGGTTCAACTGCAAATATTGAAGGAAGAATTTTAGCTCAAAATCTTAATGGAGAAAGTTTAACTTATGAAGGTGCTATTGGAACTGCAGTAGTTAAATTACCTGGCGTTAATGCTGGTAAAACTGGTTTAACAGAAGATGCAGCTAGAGCTGAAGGCTATGATGTAGTAACTGTTACAACTACAGTAGATGATAAAGCACATTATTTCCCTGGATCTTCCTTTTTTATTATAAAAATGATTGCGGACAGAAAGACTAGGAAGTTATTAGGTTTACAAGTAGTTGGAGAAGGAAATGTGGACAAGATAGTTGATATGGCTGTAATGGCAATTGGACTAGATGCTAAATTAGATGATATTCAAAATCTAGACTATG
>CALBUB010000028.1 GCA_937967955.1 uncultured Bacillota bacterium
AAATGTGAAAATATCAACTAAGGATTTTATAGAAGAAGATATTTTAGCACAAGTAGATAAATCCCCATTAAGGGTGTTAGATAAAGAAGTGGAAGCTTTAATGATTGAGGAAATTGAAAAGGCAAAGGAGGAAGGAGACACCCTAGGTGGAATTTTTGAGGTTATAGGCAAGAATATACCTATTGGTTTAGGTAGCTATGCAAGTTGGGATAGAAGGCTTGACAGCATTATTGCTGGTTCTATAATGAGCATTCCTGGCATAAAGGGAATAGAATTTGGACTTGGATTTAATGTGGCAAAATTGAAGGGATCCCAGGTTCATGATGAAATATATTATGAAAACAATAGATATTTTAGGAAAACTAATAATGCTGGAGGTATAGAAGCTGGTGTTTCTAATGGTGAAGATGTAGTGTTCAGGTCCGTTATGAAGCCTATTCCTACATTAAGGCGTCCCTTAAAAACAGTTAATGTAAAGACGAAAGAAGAAGCTTTAGCACAATTTGTAAGATCAGATGTTTGTGCAGTTCCAGCTGCAAGTGTTGTTGCAGAAAACATGTTTGCTTATGTGTTAGCTAATGAAATGGTTATTAAATTTGGCGGAGATAGTATAGAGGAGATGAAAGCAAACTTTAATAGCTATCTTAAAAGTTTAAAAGAAAGATAATCAAGCAGAAGAAATTATTGGACAAGATTATTTGTGCTAAAGGGAATAAAAATACAAAGGGTGAATAAGTTTGTATATTAGAGGCAATGTTGGAAAAATACTTGGAGAAATTAGAGTACCTGGTGACAAATCCATAAGCCATAGAAGCATTATATTTGGAGCCCTAGCAGAAGGGGACACTATTATAAAAAATCCTTTAATCTCAGAAGATGTTTTAAGAACTGTACAAGCCTTTAAGAATATGGGTGTGAATATAGAAATTAGAGAAAGTGAGATATTAATACATGGGGTTGGCTTAGATGGTTTAAAAAAACCTAATGGTTATATAGATTGTGGCAATTCAGGTACAACGGCAAGACTTTTAAGTGGAGTATTAGCAGGGCAAAATTTTTCTGTCACATTGATTGGAGATGAGTCCTTATCTAAAAGGCCAATGGATAGGATTATATTCCCCTTAAGAAAAATGGGAGCAGATATTTTTGGAAAAGATGATAAGTATTTACCCCTTGAAATTAAACCTGCCAAAGCAGGACTAAGAGCTATAAAGTATGAAATGCCAGTTGCCAGTGCCCAGGTTAAATCTGCCATACTATTAGCTAGCCTTTTTGCAGATGGAACTACAAAAATAATCGAAAAGAAGTTAACCCGTGATCATACAGAGAGAATGCTAGAACACTTTGGTTGTAACATAAGTAAGAAAGGTAAAGCTATTATAATGGATTATGCTGGCCCTTTAAAGGGTAAAAATATCTATGTACCAGGAGATATTTCCTCAGCGGCATATTTTATTGTTGCAGCAGCTATGATTAAAGGTTCAGATTTACTAATAAGGGATGTTGGAATTAACCCTACTAGAAATGGTATAATCCAGGTATTAAAAAATATGGGTGCTGATATCACTATTTATAATACAAGGCATATGAACAATGAACCAGTTGGAGATATAAGAGTTAAATATGCGCCGCTAACTGGAGTATTTATTGAAAAAGATATTACTGGTATAATTATTGATGAAATCCCCATACTGGCTGTAGCAGCATCCGTTGCAAAGGGCAGGACCATAATTAGAGATGTTAAGGAGCTAAAGTATAAGGAGAGCAATAGGCTATATACCATATCTAAGGAGCTTAGAAGGATGGGAGCTCAAATTGAAACCTTAGAAGATGGAATGATTATTGAAGGGGTAGCTAGCTTAAAAGGGACTCATGTATATTCTTATGGTGACCATAGGATTGCAATGGCCTTATCTATTGCAGCATTGGTGGCTAATGGGGAGACAAGAATAGACAATTATGAATGCGTAAGTATATCTTATCCTAATTTCTTTAATACATTAAGAAAAATTTACAGATGAGTTTGCTTTTTTATAACTAAACTATTATAATTAAATCTATAATTAAATTTTGTAAGCATATTTAATTTAAAATAGGGTTAAAGGAGGAATAGCTTTGAAACTTCCAATTGCATTATCTAACAGGCACGTACATTTAAGCCAAGAACATTTAGATATACTTTTTGGAGAAGGGTATGAGCTGACTAAGAAAAAGGACTTATCCCAACCTGGCCAGTATGCATGCGAAGAAAAGGTGGACATTGTAGGACCAAAGAATACTATTAAAGGAGTAAGAGTTTTAGGACCTGTTAGGGGGAAAACCCAGGTAGAAATATCCATATCTGATGCCTTTAAATTAGGTATAGAACCAGTTGTAAGAAATTCTGGAGATATTAAGGGTACACCAGGGGCAAAGCTTGTTGGACCAAAGGGTGAAGTTGAGCTTGTAGAAGGAGTAATAGTAGCAGCAAGGCATATACATATGCACACAAGCGATGCAGAAAAGTTTGGCGTAAAAGATGGGGATATTGTTAAAGTGAAAACTGAAGGTATTAGATCACTGATATTTGACAATGTGTTAGTAAGAGCTGGCGATACCCATGCATTAGAAATGCACGTAGATATAGAAGAGGGTAATGCAGCAGGAGTTAAAAATGGGGATTTAGTTGAGCTTATTAAGTAGAGGTGTTATAGGATGAATATTGCATCTATGATAGATCATACTTTGCTAAAGCCAGAAGCAACGGAGGAAATGATAGAAAATTTATGTAAGGAAGCTAAAGAAAATGGCTTTGCTGCAGTTTGTGTTAATCCCTTCTATGTAAAGAAGGCTAAAGAATTGTTGGAAGGAACAGAAGTTAAAGTAGCAACAGTTGTAGGTTTTCCCCTAGGGGCCAATGTGAAAGAGGTTAAAGCTTTCGAAGCTAAAAAGGCTATAGAAGATGGCGCTGATGAAATAGATATGGTGATAAATATTGGGGCTTTGAAAAATGGAGATTATGAAATTGTAAAAGAAGATATTAAGGCTGTAGTAGATGAAGCTAAGGGTAAGGCTATAGTAAAAGTAATAATAGAAACATGCCTTTTAACTGACGAAGAAAAAATAAAGGCATGTGAACTAGCAAAAGAAGCAGGGGCTCATTATGTGAAAACATCAACAGGTTTTAATAAAGCTGGGGCAACAGTTGAAGATGTGAAATTGATGAAAGAGACCATAGGAGAAAACATGAAAGTTAAGGCTTCAGGGGGAATTAGAGATTATGAAACAGCTAAAGCTATGATAGATGCGGGAGCTTCCAGGATAGGTGCAAGCTCTTCCACAAAGATAATTCAGGATATAAAAAGCTAAGTATATTTTTGTATACTTAGCTTTTTGTACAAATAATTGTTTGTAATTTAACATAAAAGGGTAAAAATTAAGTAAGGAAAATGTTAAAAGGAGGGGTCCATATGTCTCAGTATCATGAGCCTGTAGAATATTTAGATGAAAAGGCAAAAGATATAGTCAGGGCATTAAACAGCTTAAAGGAGGAAATAGAAGCTGTAGATTGGTACAATCAAAGGTATGTGGCATCTAAAGATGAAGAATTAAGAGCTATTATGGCCCATAACAGAGATGAAGAAATTGAGCATGCTTGCATGACATTAGAATGGTTAAGAAGGAACATGCCAGTATGGGACGAGCAGCTAAGGACTTATTTGTTTACAGAAGGGCCTATTACAAAAATTGAAGAAGAAGCTATGGATGGGGAAACTAATGGTAAAAAAGGTGGGCTTAATGTAGGAGATTTAAAATAATAAGGGGGGATATTTAAATGTTTAATAAGCATCTTGCACCTATTAGTAGCGAATCATGGGAAGAAATAGAAGAAAGGTTAATGGAGGTATTTAAGAATTATCTTTCAGCAAGGAAAGTGGTAAGAGTGGTTGGGCCAAAAGGTTTAGATTACAATGTGATTACTGATGGTAGATTAGGAACGATCCATGAAGATGGAGATTTATGCTATGGAAATTATGATGTAACTCCTTTAACTGAAGTTAGGGTAGAATTTGAAATGGATAAATGGGAATTAGATAATGTTTTAAGAGGAGCTAAGGATGTGGATTACGAACCACTAGAAGAAGCTGCTAAAAAGATTGCCCTTTTTGAAGAAAATGTAGTATATAATGGTTCTGATAAATTGAATATAAAAGGACTTGTAAACTCATCTGAACACGAAACTTTAGAATTTGGCCATGAGCAAGAAACCATACTAGATGCAATTGCCCAGGGAGTCATTAAATTGAAGGAGTCTTATCAGGAGGGACCTTTTGTTCTAGTAGTTGGAAAAGAAGCTTATAGAAGAATTCTTTCAAAGGGAGAAGGCTATTCATTAATAGAAAAAATTGAAAGCTTAACCGGTCACAAAATTATATACAGCCATGTATTAGAAGGTGCAGTACTAGTTCCTTTTGACCATGAAGATTTAGAGTTAGTTATTGGACAAGATTTAGATATTGGTTATCAAAACCATGATAGTAAGAAGATAAGATTTTTCATAACTGAATCATTTACTTTTAAGGTTTATGATCCAACTATAATAGTTAATTATAATGTGTAATATACATAAAAACTCCATAAGCATTTTTGCATATGGAGTTTTTCATTTTATACATTAAATCTAAACAAGACTACATCTCCATCTTGGATTACGTAATCTTTCCCTTCTAACCTTACAAGACCTTTCTCTTTAGCCTTAGCCATTCCACCAGCTTCTATAAGAGCTTTATAGTTAATCACTTCTGCACAGATAAATCCTCTTTCCATGTCTGAATGGATTTTTCCAGCAGCTTGTGGGGCTTTTGTTCCCTTTTTGATGGTCCAGGCTCTAACCTCTTTTTCGCCAGCCGTTATAAAACTCATCAAACCTAATAGTTCGTAGCTTGCACTAATTAGTTTATCTAGTCCAGCTTCTTCTAGGCCTAATTCAGCAAGGAATTCAGCTTTTTCCTCTTCGTTTAATTGAGCAATTTCTGCTTCTATTTTTGCAGAAACTACTATTACTTCTGAGTTCTCCTTACTTGCATATTCCTTTACTTGGGCAACATATTCATTTTCCATACCTTCTAATAAGACTTCTTCTGCTACATTACATACGTATAGGACGGGTTTTAGTGAAAGCAAATTGAAACCTCTAATAAGCTTTAATTCTTCTTCACTAAATTCTAATTTTCTTAAAGGTTCTTCCCTGTCTATGGAGTCTTTTAATTTGATTAACAATTCCTCTTCCTTTTTGTAGGCCTTATCCCCTTTAGCCATCTTTTGAACCTTTTGTAATCTATTTTCAATTACTTCGAGGTCTGCAAGCATCAGCTCTAAATTTATAGTTTCAATGTCTGCTATAGGATCTATTCTACCTTCCACATGGGTTATATTTTTATCTTCAAAACACCTTACTACATGGGCTATTGCATCTACTTCTCTTATATGGGAAAGAAATTTGTTTCCTAAACCCTCTCCTTTACTGGCCCCTTTAACTAAACCTGCTATATCAACAAATTCTATAGTAGCATGTGTAACTTTTTCTGGCTTTATTAACTCCTTTAGTAGATCCAACCTTTTATCAGGAACTGAAACTATACCTACATTAGGCTCAATAGTGCAAAAAGGATAATTTGCTGCTTCTGCTTTAGCAGATGTTAAAGCATTAAATAAAGTACTTTTGCCTACATTTGGTAATCCAACTATTCCTAGTTTCAATTTATATCTTCCTTTCGCCTTTCAGTATTTTGCACAAAAACAATTATATATTATTAAAAGGTTTGATTCAATATTATTTGTTTTTATTGAAAAGGGTCAATCATATATGTAATTTTAGTTATAATTTTTTTATTTTATGTAAAACTATAACATAAGGAGGGAGGAATATGAAATTTAATAAGAAGAAATTCTTAATACTTATTCTAATAGGAATTATATTAACTGGCTGTAGCCTGGGAGGAAATGTAACAGAAAAAGACAATTCTACGGAAGAAGAAATAGTTCAGGAAGAAAAGCAGGAGGAAATAAGCTTAGATGTTAGTAGTAAGGATTACGATCTTTTAATCCGTTCAGAGGGCATATCAGACGCTGTAGTAAATCTATATGGCATAGACAATGCTACATCAATAATATTTAACGATGTGGTAGCAGTAGCTGTAGAGATGGCTGAAGACAATACATTCTCTGAGGAAATAAAACAGACTATTATTGCTACAGTTAAGGAAAATGATAGTTCTATTAGGGAAGTATTCGTTACCGATAGTAAAGACATATTTGATGAAATTGAAGAAGTAGTATCAGCTTTACTTAATGGTCAATCTTATGATAGCCAAGTTGAGAAAATAAACAGCATAATTGAAAAGGTAAAAAATTAAAAAAACCAGTTTTAAACTGGTTTTTTTGTTCGTCTGTAGTTAAGTAAACTTAAATATATAACAAAGTTCAAGCCTCCTGCTATAAGATTTGATGATTACAGCTTGCAAAACTGATTTGCCTATTCACTTGGCTTAGAGATGCAAATTTTTAGGCAGTTACTCTCATCTTTGCTAATACTAGTCACAAGTTTTTCTTAATTTTTATCATAGCTGGGTATATGTAATATTTAGAATCTGTGCTATACTAGTTTTATGGAAATTAATAGGAAGGGGATTTAGATGGATCCTGTTGCATTTAAAATATTTGGCATTGAAGTTATGTGGTATGGTGTACTGATTTCTATTGGTGTAGTTATAGGTACCCTATTAGCATTAAGGGAAGCAAGAAGGGTAGGAGTAGATGAAAATGAGCTAATAGACCTTTTATTATTTGCAATTCCAGCTGCTGTTATTGGAGCTAGAGTTTATTATGTAATATTTTCTTGGGATTATTATAAGGCTGATCCTATGCAAATATTCAATTTTAGGGGCGGAGGACTGGCCATACATGGTGCAATTATAGCTGCAGTAATTACGGCTGTAATATTTACAAGGAAGAGAAAATTAGATTTTTGGAACATGGCCGATATAGCAGCCCCTAGTTTAATATTAGGCCAAGCTATTGGCCGTTGGGGCAATTACATAAATCAAGAGGCCTATGGAACTCCTACAACTCTTCCATGGGGAATAATGATAAATGGAGTTAAGGTCCATCCTACTTTCCTATATGAATCTATAGGAAATTTTCTAATATTCCTTTTTCTAATATGGTATCGCAAAAGGAAAGTTAAAGTTACAGGTGAGATATTCCTACTATACCTAATTTTATATTCTGCTGTAAGATTTTTCGTAGAAGGCCTAAGAACTGATAGCTTAATGTTAGGTCCGATAAGGATGGCCCAACTAGTTAGTATAGTGTCCATAATAATAGGTGCTTCCTATTTATATATAAGGAGAAAAAAGGAAGGGTCTAGTAATTAATATGTAGGGGAGATATAAATTGTCTATTGAAAGAGCTAGGGAACACTTAAAAAAATGGAATCTAGACCATAGGATAATGGAGTTTGATGTATCTAGTGCAACAGTGGAGCTGGCTGCAAAAGCAGTAAATTGTGAACCAGAAAGGATTGCAAAGTCCATGGCTTTTATAATTGGTAATAAGTGTATACTTATTGTTACAGCAGGAGATGCTAGGATTGACAACAAAAAATATAAGAAAAGATTTAAATGTAAGGCAAAGTTGGTGCCTGCAGAAGACCTTTTAACATTAGTAGGCCATGAAATAGGAGGGGTTTGTCCCTTTGGAATAAATGAAGGGGTTGAAGTATATTTAGATTTATCCTTAAAAAGATTTGAAAGCGTATTTCCTGCTTGCGGTAGTAGCAATAGTGCTATTGAGCTGTCTATTGAAGAGTTAGAAAAGTGTTCAGGTTACATAGATTGGGTTGATGTTTGTAAGGGTTGGCAAAATTTAGAGAATGAATGAAGCAGATATTCTATTTTGGGAATATCTGCTTTTTATTTTTTCTTATAATTAAGGTTTTAATTTAATGGAAAATATTATTATAGTTTTTTGTCAAATAACAAAATATAAGATATAAGATTGACGAAATATAGTACTTTTTTACTAAGAAATAAAGGCCAAATTCTTAAAATTATTGAAGGAATTATTAAAAAGGTATAGAATAAATACTATGTGGAGTAAAGTGGAGTAAAGTGGTGGATAGTGTATTGGTGTGTATGTAAAGGGTGAGTGGTGTGTTCATTGGTGAATACCAACATACGGTTGATAGTAAAGGCCGAATCATAATGCCTTCTAAATTAAGAGAGGGTCTTGGACAAAAGTTTATAGTAACTAAAGGTTTAGATAACTGCTTGTTTGTATATCCCTTTGAGGAGTGGGAAAGGTTTGAGAAAAAGCTGAGAACATTACCACTTACCAATAAAAATGCAAGAGCTTTTGTAAGATTTTTCTTTGCAGGGGCTACTGAATGTAGTTTAGATAAACAAGGAAGGATACTCATTCCGAATAATTTAAGAGAGTATGCAAAGATTATAAAAGATGTAGTAATAATAGGAGTTGCAGAAAGGATTGAGATTTGGGCTAAAGAAGAGTGGGATGACTATAATAGCGATGACAATTTAAGTTACGAAGATATAGCTGAAAAGATGGCAGAATTAGGAATATAAAAGGAGTGGAAAATTTGAGATTTGAACATACACCTGTATTACTTAATGAAGCTATACAAGGTTTGAATATAAAACCTGATGGTATATATGTGGATGGTACATTGGGTGGAGCAGGCCATTCAATAGAGATAGTTAAAAGGCTGACTACTGGAAAGTTAATAGGAATAGACCAAGATATTAATGCTATCAAGAAGGCTAAAGAAGTCCTTAAGGCTTATTCAGATAAAGTTATTTTTATCCATGATAACTATGTAAATATAGAGAGAATATTAGGAGATTTGAATATAGAAGGGGTCGATGGGATCTTATTAGATATAGGAGTTTCCTCTCATCAGTTAGACGAAGAAAAAAGAGGTTTTTCTTATAATAAGGATGCTCCTTTAGATATGAGGATGGATACCACTAGAGTTTTTTCAGCCTGGGATGTGGTAAACAAATATTCAAAAGAAGACTTAGAAAGGCTTATTAAAAATTATGGGGAAGAAAGATGGGCTAAAAGAATAGCTGAATTTATTGTGGAAGCTAGGAAAAGCAAGCCTATAGATACTACATTAGAGCTGGTGGAAATAATAAAGAAGGCTATTCCTAAAAGGGCAAGGGCTACAGGCCATCATCCAGCTAAAAAGACCTTCCAAGCTATAAGGATAGAAGTAAATGATGAGCTAAGAGTGCTAGAAGAGAGCATACCTGTTATGGTCAAACTTTTAAACAAAGGTGGAAGGCTGTGTATTATAACCTTCCACTCTCTAGAAGATAGGATTGTTAAAAGAAGTTTTGCTTATCTAAATAAGGCTTGTATATGTCCACCTGAGTTACCTATTTGTATGTGTGACAAAGAAAAGGAAATCGAAATAGTAACTAGAAAGCCCATAGTTCCAACAAAGGATGAGGTAGAAAAAAATCCCAGAGCCAGAAGTGCAAAGTTAAGAATTGCTGAACGAGTTTAGTTCTAAATCGAAGGGGGAAAGAATAAATTGTTAGTAGCAAAAAAGGAATTAGAATATTTTGAGCAAGAACATCATAAGGACAACTATTGGCAGCCTAAGAAAAAAAGAAACAATAAAAGTAATAAAAGACCACAAAATAACAAGAATTACAAGGTGTTGTATAAAGTACTTTTTCTAGTGGTATCATTTATTGGATTAGCATTATCCCTATTTATATTATATAGGTATGCAAATATAACTAAGATGAAATTAGAAATTACAGAAATACAGCAACAAAAAATTCAGCTAGAAAAGGAAAAAGAGGATTTATTAGCTGAATTGGAGGCTATTAAGAGCCTTACAAGAATTGAGGAAGAAGCAGTTATTAAATTGGGAATGGACCATCCAACTGAGGAGCAGATAGTATACGTAAGTGTAGATGAATTTCCATTAAACAGTGAAAGTAATAACAATTCCTATGAAGAATATGGTTTGTTAGGACAGCTAAAGAACATAGTAAATTTAGTGCTAGGATTGTTATAAGGGGGTTTAATTTTGGTTGTGCCTAGTAGCTCTACTAAGAAAAGACTATTATTCGCCTTTCTAGTTGTTGTATTATTATCCTTTTTCCTTATTTTAAGATTAGGTTACATACAGTTAGTCCAAGGAGAGGAGCTTAAAAAAGGAGCCTTAGAACAGTGGACAAAGAGTATAGAAATTAAAGCTAAGAGAGGTACTATATACGATAGAAATGGAAAGGAACTAGCAATTTCAGTAAGTTCTCACACTGTATGGGCTAGTCCGGCAGATATAAAGAATCCCGAAGAAACTGCAAAAAAAGTAGCTGAAGTATTGGAGTTGGAAGAAGAGGAAGTTTACGAAAAGATAACTAAAAATGTAAATGTTATTAAAATAAAACAGTGGATAAGTATGGAAGAAACTAAGAAATTAAGAGAATTAAATTTACCTGGAATAGAAATAGTCGATGATAATAAGAGGTTTTATCCCTATGGAGCCTTTGCAAGTTATATATTAGGTTTTACTGATATTGACAATAATGGCTTATATGGCATTGAGAGAACTTATGACAAATACCTTTCAGGAGCCTCTGGTAGATGGGTAAAAACAGAGGATGCCAGAGGGGTGGAAATGCCCTATGGTGGAGAAAAAGTATATGAACCAGAGAATGGTTTAAATGTGGTATTAACAATAGATGAAACCATACAGCATTTTGCTGAAAAAGCTGCTAAAGAAACTTTGGAAAGGACTAAGGCTAAAAATGTAGCAATACTTATGATGGAGCCTAAAACAGGGGATATATTAGCCCTTGCTAATTTACCCCAATACGATCCGAATAATCCAAGAGAACCTCTAGAGCCAGAGTTAAAGGCAAAGTGGGAAAATTTATCCCAGGAAGAATTAGAAAAAGAATGGTATGATATGTGGAGAAACTTTTCTATAAACGACTCCTATGAACCAGGTTCTACTTTTAAAGTAATAGTTACTGCTGCAGCCTTAGAAGAAGGAGTTGTAGATGTTGACAGTCATTTTTACTGTAGTGGTTTTGTAAGGGATATACCCGGAGCAGTATTAAAGTGTGCTAGATGGTACAATCCCCATGGTAGCCAGAATTTAAAGGAGGGCTTAGAAAACTCCTGTAACGTAGTATTTGTAGATGTAGGCAGAAGGCTAGGTAAGGAAAAGCTATATGAATATATTAAAGCCTTTGGCTTTGGAGAACCTACTGGTATAGAATTAACTGGGGAACAAGGAGGTATAATCCCAGCAAATACTGATATAATTAAGGAAGTTAACCTAGCAACCATGTCCTATGGGCACGGTATAGCTGTAACCCCTATCCAGTTATTGACTGCAGTTTCAGCTATTGCAAATGGAGGAAAGTTGATGGCTCCAAGGCTTGTATCAAAGTTAATCGATGATGAAGGTAATGTAGTAAAGACTATAGAGCCTATAGTAAAACGCCAAGTTATATCAGAAGCTACTGCTAAAACTGTATTGGATATGATGGAAGGGGTAGTATCAAATGGTACTGGTTCTAATGCCTATGTGCCAGGCTATAGAGTAGCAGGAAAAACTGGAACTGCACAAAAGATAATAGATGGCAGATATGCACCAGGCAAATACATAGGTTCCTTTGTAGCTATAGCTCCAGCTGATGATCCTAAAATAGCAGTGTTAGTTATAGTGGACGAACCAGAAGGAGTTTATTATGGTGGAAGTGTTGCAGCTCCTGTTGCAGGAGACTTAATTGAAGAAACTTTAAACTATCTTGAAGTGGAACCTAAGTATACTGAGGAGGAAAAGGAGGAATTTGAAAATACTCAGATAGTACCTGATGTTAGAAATAAGACAATAGAGGAAGCAGGTAGGCTATTAACTGAATTAGGCTTTAGGTACACTACTGAGTCATATAGTTTTGATGAGAACTCGGTAGTCGTTGAGCAATTCCCTCTACCTGGAACTGAAGTTACAAAAGGGTCCATAATAGATTTATATTTGGATGTGGATTACCAAAAAGATGACAAGATAGTAGTTCCAGATCTTACAGGAAAAACTAGAGAAGAAATAATCAACTTACTAGAAGGAATAGGTTTAAACTATGAATTCCAAGGAGAAGGTAAAGCTACAGAACAAGACCCTGTGCCGGGAACAGAAGTTGAGATAAACTCTACAGTAAGAATCCTTTTATCAGATACTGAAGATTAAGATTAAAGGCGACTTCTTAGTTGCCTTTTAATTAATTGGACCATAATACAGTTCAAAGGCAGGGGGATAGCTTGAAGTTATATGAAATTATAGAAGGCTTTTCTTACCAGCTTATTAAAGGGGATGTTGGTATAGAGATTGGAAAAATTGAACACGATTCAAGAAAAGTTTCTAAGAACGATATGTTTATTGCTATAAAAGGCTTTTCTGTTGATGGCCATAACTTTATAGATGAAGCTATTAGTAAGGGAGCCAGTTGTATAGTTATAGAAAAGGATATAGATGGACCTTTAAGTGATGGTGTTACTTATATCAAAGTCAAGGATACACTACTAGCTCTAGCAAAATTCTCCTCAGTCTTCTATGGAAATCCTTCTAAAAAATTACATTTAATTGGGGTAACTGGTACTAATGGAAAAACATCTACGACTTTTTTGATAAAAAAAATACTTGAAGAGGCTGATAAAAAAACAGCTCTTATAGGCACCTTAGGAGCAGTGATAAATGGTGAAAGAATAGAAAACAGAAATACTACTCCAGAGTCCTTATTGCTTCAACAACATTTGAAAAGGATGTTAGATAATGGTAATGAATTCTGTGTTATGGAAGTATCTTCTCATGCACTAGATTTAAAGAGGGTTGAATATACTCATTTTCAAGTAGGTGTATTTACAAACTTGACTAAAGACCATTTAGATTATCATAAGACCATGGAAAATTACTACAAAAGCAAATTAAAGCTATTTAGCATGACTAATAAGTGTAATATAATCAATGGGGATGATGAATATGGCAAAAGAATGTTAAAGGACATAGATAACAAGGTTCCAATATTGACTTATGGAATAGATGAGAAATGCCATGTATATGCAACAGATATAAATTACCATACTAATGGTGTAGACTTTAAATTAAACACACCAAAAGGAGTTATTCCTATCAATATGAAACTGTTAGGCAGGTTTAATGTGTATAATGCATTAGCTGCAGCCTCTTGTGCCATTGCTTATGATATTAGCTTGCCCACTATAAAAAGAGGAATAGAAGCTATTTCAGGAATAAGGGGTAGGTTTGAGGTAATACATGTAGAGTCCAGAGATTTTGATGTTATTATAGATTATGCCCATACACCAGATGGCTTGGAGAAAGTATTGAAAGCCATTGATGGCTTTGCACAAGGTAGAAAGATAGTCCTCTTTGGAGCTGGAGGCAATAGGGATAGGGAAAAAAGGCCTATGATGGGAGAAGTTGCAGCTAAACATGCTGATATATGTATTGTTACCTCTGACAACCCTAGGTATGAGGACCCTGACAAAATAATAGAGGACATACTAGTTGGGGTAAGAAGAGGAAAAGCAAAATATATTGCAATAACTGATAGAAAAGAGGCAATAAAGTATGCATTAGAAATAGCAAAGCCCAAAGACACCATATTATTAGCTGGAAAAGGACATGAAACTTATATTATAATTAAAGATAAAGTGATTCCTTTTGATGAGAAACAAATAGTAATGGATATCATCAATAGATAATTAGCTAAAATATAAGCAAGGAACTAACAATAAATACAAGAGAGGAGAAAACAAATGGTAGAATATATTGATATTATTAGGATTATAATCATAGCATTTTTTATTACTGTAATTTTAGGACCAATTACTATACCACTATTGAAAAAATTACACATAGGACAGAATGTAAGGGACGATGGGCCTAAAACCCACTTGACTAAAAGTGGTACTCCGACAATGGGTGGAATTATAATCTTACTATCCTTACTAATTACCACATTAACATCTGGTTTATTGAATAAAGATATGTATGTATTAATAATATTCACCCTAGGTTTTGGAGTCATTGGTTTTATAGATGATATACTAAAGATAAAATATAAAAGATCCTTAGGCCTTAAAGCTTACCAAAAACTTATTGGGCAGGTAATATTAGCTGTAGTATTAGCTTATTATCAGTCTAACAATTCTATACTTGGGACTAAAGTGATAATTCCTTTTTTAGATAATAAATATTTAGATTTAGGAATGTTGTATATACCCTTTATAGCTTTTGTGGTAGTAGGTACTGTCAACAGTGTAAACTTAACAGATGGCTTAGATGGCTTAGCATCAGGTGTTACTCTGATAGTTTCAACCTTTTTTGGACTTGTGGCTTTAAATTGGGGTATGGAAAGTGTATCAGTATTTGCGGCAGCCTTAACAGGAGCATGTCTTGGCTTTTTAATACATAATGCCTACCCAGCAAAGATATTTATGGGGGATACAGGTTCTCTAGCTTTAGGAGGAGCTATTTCAGCTATTGCAATACTGCTAAATTTGCCATTGATAATTCCTATTGTAGGTGGCATTTATTTTGTAGAAGCTTTATCAGTAATCATACAAGTGGCATCTTTTAAGTTGACAGGAAAGAGGGTCTTTAGAATGGCGCCCCTTCACCATCATTTTGAACAAAAAGGGTGGAAGGAAACAAGGGTAGTAATGTTATTTTGGATTACAACTGTAATATTAAGTCTCATAGGTGTAGTTAGTTTAAGCTAATTAGAAAGATGGTGAGTTTATGAAAATGGAAAATAAAAATGTATTAATTTTAGGCTTAGGTATTAGTGGTGTATCTACAGCAAAGGCTTTAAAAAAGTTGGGTGCTAATGTATCCATAGCTGATTTAAAAAAAGAAGAGGAATTAAAGGATTATATTGCTCAAATTGCTGGCATGGATGTAAATCTATTTTTAGGCACCAATGATGTGCCCTTAGATGGCATAGATTTAATAGTAAAAAGTCCAGGGATACCTTTAAATATAGATATTATAAAAGAGGCCAAAGAAAGGGCTATAGATGTAATTACTGATTTAGAGCTGGCTTATAGGCTTTTCCCTAATAGGACCTACATAGCCATAACTGGTACCAATGGTAAAACAACGACTACTACTTTAATAGGTCAGTTGCTGAAAGAAAATGGACTTAAAACTCATGTGTCTGGCAATATTGGAGTAGGTATATTATGGGAGCTTATAAATTCTAATGAAGAGGATGTATTTGTAGTAGAGGCAAGTAGCTTCCAACTAGAAAATACTAGTAAATTTAAGCCTAAGATTAGCGTAATATTAAATATTACTCCTGACCATTTAGATTGGCATGGAAGCTATGAACACTATATTTCTGCTAAGAAGAAAGTTTTCAAAAATCAAACTGTAGATGAGCATACAGTCTTAAATTACGATGATCCCATACTTAGAGACTTTAAAGATGAACTAAAATCAAAGCCAGTTTGGTTTAGTGTAGATAATACCTTGTCTAAAGGGGTGTACATCGAAGAAAATCATATTGTAATAAACGATGGAGAAAATGTTCTTAGGGTCATGCCTGTTGATGAAATACAAATATTAGGAAAGCATAATCTAGAGAATGTACTTGCCAGCATATGCGTAGGTTGGAAAATGGGCTTAGATGTGGAGCTTATGAGAAATACTATAAGGGAATTTAAAGGTGTAGAACATAGAATTGAATATGTAACAACTATCAAAGGTGTTAAATTTTATAACGATTCTAAAGGAACAAATCCTGCTGCTAGTATAAAAGCAATCAATGCAGTAAAACCTCCTATAATATTGATAGCGGGAGGTAAAGATAAGGGCATGGCTTTTGATGAATTCATACAAGCCTTTAATGGCAGAGTAAAGGAGCTTGTCTTATTAGGAGAAGCAAAAGAAAAAATTAAGAATACAGCATTAAAGTATGGATTTAATCGCTTACATTTGGTTAACAATATGAAGGAAGCTGTTTTTAAGAGTTTCCAAATTGCTGAAAGCGGCGACAGTGTACTACTTTCTCCCGCATGTACTTCTTGGGATATGTATAGTAGTTTTGAGATGAGAGGGAAGGATTTCAAGAAGGCTGTTTTCCATTTAAAGGAGGAAGAAAATGGCTAAAAAAGTAAAATTGAAGGCTTGTGATTTTACACTACTATTAGCGACACTGCTATTGGTATTTATTGGAATAATTATGGTTTTTAGTTCTTCCTGGCCAGAGGCTATTAGAATGAATGATGGATACTTTTTTTTAAAACGCCAAATTATATCAGCAGGCCTAGGCTTTTTTGCCATGATATTTTTCATGAATTTCAACTATAGATTCCTTGAAAAATTTTCTAAGCTTATTTATGTTTTTTCTTTATTTACTGGCTTATTAATATTTACTCCCTTAGGCTTGGAATTAAAGGGAGCAAGGAGATGGGTAAATCTTGGCTTTATTACCTTCATGCCTTCAGATATAATAAAATTAGGTTCAATAATCTTTTTAGCAGCTTATTTTTCCAAAAGAAAAGATGAAGCAAAGACTTTAAAAAAAGGAACTATTCCAGCATTGATGATAATTGGGCTTTCTTGTGGGATGATTTATGCTCAGAGAAGTTTAAGTGTTACAGTAACTTTAGCAACAACTTTAATGGCAATGTTCTTTGTGGCAGGTATGAGGTTGTCTCATTTGGCAGCTATGGTAGTTGCTGGAATAGGAGGACTGATTTATGCAATTACTGATGAGAAGCATGCATATAGAATGAGAAGGTTTACGGCTTTCCTAGATCCCTTTGCTGATAAAACTGATTCTGGTTGGCAGGCAGTCCAATCCCTTTACGCTTTAGGTTCTGGAGGTTTATTTGGCGTAGGCTTAGGAAAGAGTAGACAGAAATTCTTCTATATACCGGAACCCTATAACGACTTTATATTTGCCATAATAGGAGAAGAGTTAGGTTTTTTAGGAGCTTTAACTGTAATATTATTATTTCTTGTAATAATTTGGAGGGGAATTAGGATAGCTTTAAATGTAGATGATCTTTTTGGATGTCTATTGGCAACAGGAATTGTGGCTTTGTTTTCTGTCCAAACATTAATCCATATTGCTGTTGTAACATCTTCGATGCCAACCACTGGTATTCCTCTTCCTTTAGTCAGCTATGGAGGAACATCTTTGGTTATCAATATGGCATCTATAGGAATACTTTTAAACATATCAAGACATGTAAAAACTGGTAGGAGTTGAAAGATATGAGGTATTTAATTACAGGAGGAGGAACTGGAGGTCATATATATCCAGCTTTGGCTATAGCTAATGAAATAAAGGATAGGTATAAGGATGCAGAAATATTATATGTTGGTACTAAAAAAGGCTTGGAAAGTGAGCTAGTTCCAAGGGAAGGTTTTAAGTTTGAAACTGTTAGGGTAATGGGATTGCCTAGGAAATTAAATTTAGAAACTATTAAAGCTATGAAGGAATTGTTACTAGGTTTAATGGATGCCAATCGGATAATAAAAAGTTTTAAACCAGATGTAGTTATAGGAACTGGC
>CALBUB010000029.1 GCA_937967955.1 uncultured Bacillota bacterium
CCAGGCCCATTGGTTAAATTCTTCTTCTGGTATTTAGTAAGCTCCTTATAGGGTTTATTAAATCTATTAATGGCCATCAGGTCAATATTTTCTATGGGTTCAATTCCTCTTATAAGTACTGCTTCAGGTATGCCTTCTTCTTGAGTAACTATATTGAAACAATAATACATGCCATATATGAAGTACACATAAGCTATACCTGCTGGCCCATACATTACCTCCACTCTCTTAGTCTTTCTTCCTCCATAGGAGTGGGCTGCCTTATCCTTTAAGCCTAAATAAGCTTCTGTCTCAACTATTTTTCCCTTTAATAGCTGTCCATTATAATTATGTACTAATACTTTCCCTAAAAGCTCCTTAGCCACTGTAATAGTATCTCTACTATAAAATTCCCTTTTAAGTTTCATATTCCTTCTCCTTTCATCTACTGTACTTTAACTATTATATCTCTAATCTAATTATATTATAGTTGCCAGTGGCTAAAAAAAGCATAGCCCACAATTGGACTATGCTCTATTATTGGATATCTTCTAAAGCTGCAATAGCATTGCTATAAATTTCTGGAACATGGGATAGTACATTTTCATTAATTATATTTTCATTGGCTTGTATTATCTCCAAATATTTAGAGATGGCCTTTGAAGTTACTAGCTCCTTCCTTGAGCTTAGGGTTATATAGTCAGCCATTATTTCTTCTTTTATTTTACCTGTTTCACCATCATATATTGGAGAATTAACTGAACCTTCTAAGTATAGCTTGAGGCATTCTCCGTAACACCTTAGTACATCCTGTAGTTTTATACCCTTAGGATATTTAGATATATATTTTTCTATTTCTACTAACCTCTGGCCCAATTCTTCATGGGTAACAGTCATTTCTCCATCAAGGACTGGCGGTATGCTGGAGCTTTTAGCTTTAATATTAAGGTAGTCTCTTATTTCTTCTGGTAAGTAATCTGCGTAGGCTTTTAGGCCTTCATAATCTATTACTGGATAATAGGCTCCTCCAATATTTACTAGCTTGTATTTACCAGCAAAAATATTGCTAACTAATTCCTTTAGATCTGCATTTTTTATCTCTTCAATTTTTGCCTTATTAAATAATAACTCACCTGCTGATAAATTTAATAGTTCTTGCTGATTATTGTCCTTAAATAGCTCATCAGCATACCTTTTTGCATATTCTTTCTGTACTTCTTCTAATATTAATATCATGGCTACTGCTTCGTTTTCAGCTACCTCTTTTATATTCTCATCAATAAATTTTACAAGGGTATAAGGTTCATTATCGCTTTTAGCTATTTCATTATACTGCTTTATTAGTTTATCCATATTTTCATCATCTATTATGTATGCTTCTTTTTCTAGACTTTCATATAGTGTTTTTTCCTTCTGTTTAATGTCTATTCCACAGCCAACTATGAATATCATTAAAGCTAAGATTAAAATCATTATTTTCTTATTCATAAATTCTACCTCTTTCATCCTAATAGTTGTTAATGAGATTTTATCTTCTTTTAAAATATCGTTTTCATATAATATATCAATTAAGCTATAAAAAGTAGTTACAAAGAGGTTACAAAACAAAGACTAACAAGCTAATAAATAGCTTGTTAGCCATAAATTCAATTTTACTATTGAAAAGCCTTAAGGGATACTTCCTCCTTCTTCTCTATATTATCATATGCTGTGGAAAGCATCAACTTTATTCTATTTAGCTGGTTTACTTCGCTAGCACTTGCATCATAATCTACAGCAACTATATTGGCCTTAGGATATTTGTCCCTAATAGCCTTAATTACACCTTTTCCGGTTATGTGGTTTGGTAAGCAGCCAAAAGGCTGTAGGCATACTATATTTTCTACTCCACTATGGATAAGCTCTATCATCTCAGCTGTAAGTAGCCAACCTTCACCATATTGATGGCCTAAGGATGTTATTTCTTGGGCCTTTTCTGCCAATTCTTCTACAGTTAGTGGTGGTTCAAACCTTTTACTATTTTTTAAGACTTCCCTAATATGCTTCCTATAGTGTTCTATATATTTAATTATTAAATCTCCTCCTATCTTAGGCAGTAAGCCTTTAGATAGATATTTATGCTTAAAGGTTGCATTATAGGAGGAATAGAGTAGGAAGTCTGTTACATCTGGCACTACTGCTTCTGCTCCTTCTTCTTCTAATAGCTCTACTATCTGGTTGTTAGCTTCTGGATGGTATTTTACTAAAATCTCTCCTACTATTCCTACTTTAGGCTTTACAAGTTTTTCATCTATTTCTATTTCATCAAAATCCCTGACTATTTGCTTCACATTTTCTATGAATTCCTTAGTCTTTCCTGTTTTTACTGCCTGTGAACATCTTTTTACCCAGTGTTCTGCCAATATATTTGCAGAGCCCTTTACCTTTTCATAGGGTCTTGTTTTATGAAGCAGCCTCATAATTAAATCTCCGTATAGTACTGCCATTATGCCTCTTTTTAATAGCTTTGGAGTTATGGTAAAGCCTGGATTAGTCTCTATTCCTTGGGCAGATACTGCTATAATAGGCACATGGCCAAAACCTGCATCCTTAAAGGCCTTCCTCATAAAGGCCACATAGTTGGAAGCTCTGCAAACTCCTCCTGTTTGGGATATGATTACTGATACATTATCTAGGTCGTATTTTCCTGATTTCAAAGCCGATATAAATTGGCCTATGACTACTATAGCTGGATAGCAAGCATCATTGTTTACATATTTAAGGCCTTCATTGACTGCTTTAGCATCTACTGAAGGCAATACCTCTAAATTGTAGTTGCAGGAATTTAAGGCTGCCTCAAGTATTTCAAATTGTATAGGTGCCATCTGAGGCATCAATATGGTGTGTCTTTTCCTCATCTCCTTGGTAAATTCTACCCTCTTTGGTGGCTCATATTTTACCCCTATTTTATAGCCTTTTCTCTCCCTTTCCTCTAAGGCTGCCTTTAAGGACCTTAATCTTATCTTTGCAGCACCTAAATTGCTTATTTCATCTATCTTAAGAACTGTATAAATCTTTCCATACTTGTTTAATATCTCTTCGACTTGATCTGTAGTTATTGCATCTAGGCCACAGCCGAAGGAGTTAAGCTGTACTAACTCAAGATTTTCATGTTGAGCAACAAAGCTTGCAGCCCTATAAAGTCTTGCATGGTATACCCACTGGTCTAGTACCCTAAGGGGTCTTTCAGTCTTTCCTAGGTGGGCTATTGAGTCTTCAGTTAAAATGGACATTCCTAGGGATGTAATCAACTGAGGAATTCCGTGGTTTATGGCCTTGTCTAGATGGTAGGGTCTACCTGCCAATACTATGCCTTTTATTCCTTTTTCTTCTATGTATTTTAATACCTCTTCTCCTTTTTGCTGTATATCCTTCTTAAAGTTCATCTGTTCAGCCCAGGCCTTATCTACTGCAGCCTTAATCTCCTCTTTAGAAATATTGAATATCCTCAATTCGTCAAAGAGCCTTCCTTTTAGTCCTTCCTTATCATCAAAACTTAAGAAAGGATGTATGAAAGTAATATCCTTCAACTGCTCTATATTTAGCTTCAACACATCTGGATAGCCTATTACCACTGGACAGTTTACATGGTTGTCTGCTTCTTTGTCTTCCTTCCTATCGTAGAATATGGATGGATAGAATATGAATTTAATCCCTTTTTCTATTAAGTCCATTATATGGCCATGGGATATCTTAGCTGGATAGCAAGCTGTCTCACTGGGTATGGAGCTAATTCCCTTTTCATAGATATCCCTTGTAGATTCGGAAGACAGCTGGACCCTAAAGCCTAGCTCAGTAAAGAAGGTATGCCAGAATGGATAATGTTCATATATATTGAGAACCCTTGGAATACCTACTATTCCCCTTCTAGCCTCTTCCTCCTTTAAGGGCTTGTAGGCAAACAACCTGTCGTATTTATACTCAAATAGATTTGGAAGCTTTTCTTTATCCCTGACTACTCCAGCTCCTTTTTCGCACCTATTTCCAGTAATATATCTATTGCCATCTTCAAATATGTTGATAGTCAATAGGCAGTTGTTACCGCAGCCACCACATCTGGCCTTCTTAGTAGTATAGGTGAAACTATCTAATTCATCCTTAGTAAGGATAGTAGATTTTTTTCCTTCTTCATATCTTTCTTTAGCTATTAAAGCTGCACCTAAGGCTCCCATAAGGCCAGGTATTTCAGGTCTTACAACTTTCCTACCGGATAATAGTTCAAAACTTCTTACTATAGCATCACCATAGAAGGTTCCTCCTTGAACCACTATATTTTTACCTAGTTCTTTTGGATCCCTTATCTTTATTACCTTCTGTAAGGCATTCCTTATTACAGAATAGGATAGACCAGCTGCTATATCCCCTACAGTAGCCCCTTCTTTTTGAGCCTGTTTTACTTTTGAATTCATAAATACTGTACAGCGGGAACCTAAATCCACTGGATTTTCTGCTAGTAAGCCTTTATTTAAAAACTCCTCCACAGTCATATTTACTGAATGGGCAAAGGTCTCTAAGAAGGAACCGCAGCCAGATGAACAGGCTTCATTTAGGAATATGCTATCAATCACTCCATCCTTTATCTTCATACACTTCATATCCTGGCCACCAATGTCCAGTATGAAGTCTACTTCCGGCTCGAAGAATAAGGCTGCCTTATAGTGGGCAATTGTTTCTACTTCCCCTATATCAATACCAAGGGCAGCTTTTATAAACTCCTCACCGTAGCCAGTAATTGCTGAATAGGTAATACTTTGTCCTTCTGGTAATTTATTGTATATTTCCTTAAGTATTTTTACAGTTAACTCTAAAGGCTTACCCTTGTTGTTTCCATAATAGCTATATAGTATATTATTGTCTTCATCTATTAGGATCACCTTAGTTGTAGTAGAGCCTGCATCAATTCCAAGGAAGGCTTTGCCCTGGTGTTTTGTTATATCCTTATAGGTCATCTTTTTAGTTTCGTGTTCTCTCCTAAATTCCTCTAACTCTTGTTGACTATAGAATAAAGGCCTTATTTTTTCTATTTCTGTTTCTATAGGTTTCTTGAAGTTCTCAACCCTATTTCTTAATTCTTCAAAGCGTATAGGCTTTTCCTTTTCTGAAGCAATTGCTGCTCCTATGGCCACAAATAGTTGAGAGTTTTCAGGAAATATTACTTCTTCTTCTTTTAATTGGAGAGTTTCTATGAATCGAGCCCTTAGTCCTGATAAGAAGTATAGAGGGCCACCTAAAAAGGCTACTTTCCCTTTTATAGGCCTTCCACAAGCAAGATTGGATATGGTTTGATTAACTACTGATTGGAATACAGATGCTGCAATATCTTCTTTGGAAACCCCTTGGTTTATTAAAGCTTGTACATCCGTTTTAGCAAATACTCCACACCTGGAGGCTATTGAATAGATGGATTCATGTTTCAATGCTAATTTATTTAAACCTTCCGCATCTGTTTCAAGTAAAGACGCCATCTGGTCAATAAAAGCTCCAGTACCTCCTGCACAGATACTGTTCATCCTCTGTTCCACATTTCCAGATAAGTAAGTTATCTTAGCATCTTCACCACCTAGTTCAATAACCACATCTGTTTCAGGTATGAACTTCCTAATGGCAGTGGTAGATGCAACTACTTCCTGTATAAAGGGTATCCTTAACCATTTGTGGACTGCTAGTCCTCCTGAACCTGTAACCATAAGGGTTACCACTTCATTTTTAAATCTCTTGTATGCACCCATTAGTACTTCTTTTACACAGTTTTTTACATCAGAATAGTGCCTTTTATAGACGCTATAGATTAATTCATAAGAAGAATTCAATGCTACTAACTTAACCGTAGTAGAACCTACATCTAAACCTAAACGTATATTTATCATATTCATTGCAGTTTACTGCTGCCTCCTTATCCTTTTATAAAAAATTTAATCCTTTAATCAATTAAAAGAATTATAACACAGTTAAAAATTAGTTACAAATACTTACAATGGTAAATAAGCCCTGAATAATATATTATCTTTACTACTGATTAATTACTAAAACCATTGGCTTTACCTAATATATTATACTACATATTTTCTTTAGGCAAAAAAGTAGGCCTCCTATACAAAATGCTTATACGAAAGAATTAATAATTCTACATAAATACTGGCTTAAATATATTTATTCTTTCCAACAGCCTATTATTAATTTTATATATACCCCTTTACAAAAAAAGGAATCTAAGTTATAATACATTTATACCCCATAGGGGTATATAGTATGCATAGGGGGGATTGGATGCAAAACTACTATATAAAGACTAATAGGACTTTTACTACTCTGAGAAAATATTCATGGATATTCACATTTTTGGTAGCCATTGGTGGCCTTTGGGTACCAAAGTTGGGTTTGCTGGTAATCTTAGTAATGTTAGGTATAACTATTACTTCCTTTTTCTCAGGCAGATTTTGGTGTGGAAATGTCTGTCCCCACGGCTCATTGTTTGACAGATTGGCATTACCTATTAGCTTAAATAAGAAAATTCCTGAATTTTTCAAATCAAAATATATGATTGTAGGCTTTTTTATATTCTTCATGTTTAATTTCTCTAGGAAGATGATAAAAGCCTTTAGTTTCTGGGGAACCTATGATTTTTTAGACAAATTAGGCTTGGTTTTCGTTACCACATACTTAATGGTATTAATAACTGGAGGCCTAGCTGCCGTATTAATCAATCCGAGAACTTGGTGCCAATTCTGTCCAATGGGTACTATACAAAAGCTATCCCACAAACTGGGTAGCTCCCTAGGGGTCACTGAGAAAACAGAAAAAAAGATCACCATAGAAGATATAGATAAATGTCGTAAATGCGGCCTATGTGCAAGGGTATGCCCCTTCCAGCTAACTCCTTATCTGGAATTTGGAGAATACAACCAGTTCCATGATGTTAACTGTATTAAGTGTGGTACTTGTATTAAGAATTGCCCAGCAAAGTTGCTATCTTTAAAAACAAAAGAAGAAGCAATTAAATTAAAGGAGAAAAATAAAGATAAAGTAGCATAAAGAAAAAGCCCATGTAATATGGGCTCTTTTTTAATAGCAGTGTATTATGCATCTCTTGGGTATGCATAATAGCTGACCAATCATTAGATTGTTTGGATCCACTCCTGGATTTGCCCTCATTAAATCATGGACATTTACACAGAATCTTTGGGCAATTAGATAGAAGGTATCCCCTGGTCTAACTGTGTAGTAAACTCCATGGGGACAAGGTGGCATTTCTGGTCCTGGCTGATGCATGTGATGAGGTATACATATTACTTGACCAATCATCAAATTGTTTGGATCTATTCCTGGATTGGCATTTAAAATAGCATCTACGCTTACTCCAAATCTCTGACTAAGCAAGTAGATTGTATCCCCT
Source organism: uncultured Bacillota bacterium (assembly GCA_937967955.1). Taxonomy (GTDB): domain Bacteria; phylum Bacillota; class Clostridia; order Tissierellales; family Tepidimicrobiaceae; genus JAAYHX01. The sequence continues at coordinate 7,412 of CALBUB010000029.1, forward strand.
TGCCTAATTGTATAATAAAAGCCATGGGGACATGGTGGCATTGGGGAAACTGTCTTTTCTGGTATGCAAATTACCTGGCCTATTTGCAGGTTTTCTGGGTTTATTCCTGGATTTAAAGCCATTATTGCATCAACAGTTGTATTATATCTTATAGCTAAAAAATATAAGGTATCTCCTGCTTTAATGGTATAAGGGAAGCTGTTAGCAGGGCACCTTTTTCCATCTGGCTTCCTGTCTGGCTGCTTGTCTGGTTTTCTATCTGCCATATCATTCATCCCTTTCTTATATTTTTTCACTATATATTATGCTGAATTGGACAATTGTGTTAATAGGAAACTCTCTTAAAATAAAAAAAGAGAGCCAAAAGGCTCCCTATTTTAGAAAGTTGGTACACAGATTATTTGACCAATCCTTAAGTTGTTTGGATCTATTCCTGGATTAGCATTGATTAAAGCCTGTAAGCTTACATTATATCTTTGTGCTATTAAGAATAGGGTATCCCCTTGCCTTACTGAGTAATAGAAGCCGTTTGGACAAGGTGGTGTTGGGGTTACAGGTCTTGGAATACATATTGTTTGACCAATTCTTAAATTGTTTGGATCTATTCCTGGATTAGCCCTTATTATGGCATCTACACTTACTCCAAATCTTTGAGCTAGTAGATATAAGGTATCTCCTGCTCTTATAGTATAGTAGAAGCCATTTTGACAAGGTGGCAATGGTGGTGGAACTGCTCCTGGTATACATATTCTTTGGCCAATTTGCAAGTTATTTGGATTTATTCCTGGATTAGCCCTTATTATGGCATCCACGCTTACTCCAAACCTTTGAGAAAGTAGATATAAGGTGTCTCCTGCTCTAATAGTATAGAAGAACCCATTTGGACAACCAGTAGGTGGTGCTCCAGGAATACAAATTACCTGACCAATTTGCAAATTGTTTGGATTTATTCCTGGGTTTAGCCTTTGAATTGCTTCTACTGTAGTATTATATCTTTGAGCTAAAAGATATAGGGTATCTCCTGGTCTTATGGTATAGGCAAAACTACCTTGTGGGCAGCGTTGTTCTACTCTATAATCTCCATTCATAACGAAACTCCTTTCTACACAATTTTGTTTGCAATACATAATATGCAGAAAGGAGTTCCTTTGTTAATAAGCTATGCCCCATTTCTTTCCCTGATAGGAATTTCTTCTTTTAAGTTCCTTATCAATTCCTGATAAGACTCTTAATTTATCCATAATCCACTTTGGCTCATAGAGTAAGTCCTTCTTTCCATCTCCTGTCACTCTGTGGACAACCATATTTGGAGGAAGGTACTCCAGTCCATCTACTACTAAGGATATATATTCCTCTCTAGTTAATAAAGGAAATGGCTTTTTTAAATAGTAATGGTATAGGTCTGTATCCCTTTGTATATATAGGGAGTGGAATTTAATTCCCCATGTTTCTGTAGCTGCTACATATTTAACCGATTCTATCATTTGCTCTCTAGTTTCGTAAGGAAGGCCAAATATTAAATGGGTAACTGTCTTTATATTCCTCTTTTTAAGTTCCTCTATAGCTTTATCATATACTTCTAGTGGGTAAGCTCTCCTTATAAATTTAGCCGTTCTCTCATGTATAGTTTGAAGGCCTAATTCTACCCAAAGATAGGTTTTTCCATTGAGCTCTTCTAGTAAACTTAAAACCTCCTCTGGCAGGCAATCAGGCCTTGTAGCAATAGCCAGTCCTACTACGCCCTTTTGGGATATGGCTTCATAGTATTTTTTTCTCAAGTCCTCATAGGTAGAATAAGTATTGGTGAAATTTTGGAAATAGGCTATATATTTATCCGACTTCCATTTTTTTGATAGAAGCTTCTTTTGTTCTTCCATTTGCTCCTTTATACTTAAGTATCTAGAACCAGCAAACTCCCCTGCTCCTTCCTCTCCACAGTACATACAGCCTCTTCTGCCCAAGGTCCCATCTCTATTAGGGCATGTAAAGCCCCCATCTAAAGATAGTTTAATTACCTTCTTTCCAAAGGTCTTTCTCATTTGATAATTAAAAGTATTGTACCTTTTATCTCCCCACATAGTTTATCTCCTTTATAAAAATTGTTATATACTATTATATAGTGTATCATTAAATAAGTGGGTAATATAATAATAATAATAATTTGGCCTAAGAATGGAGTGAAATTATGTCAGCCAAAACATGTATCCAAATGGTCCCCATATTTAGTACCTTAAACTATGATGAGATGATGGAGGTAGCAAGTATAACTACTAGCAGAACCTATAAAAAAGGGGAAATGATTTATTTAGCTGGAGAGATGAAAAAGACCCTTTATGTAATCCATAAGGGAAAGGTTAAGTTAACTAGGATATCTGCTTCCGGTAAAGAGCAGATTATAAGCATATTAGGCCCTGGGGACTTTATGGGAGAATTATCCCTTTTCAATGATGAGCCCATAAGCAATAATGCAGAAGCTTTAGAAGATACTACTGTATGTATAATAGATGGAAATAAGCTTAAAGAGATTATGGAAAAGTATCCTACTATTGCCTTTAAGGTTTTAGAGGAGCTAAGTAGAAGGCTTAAAAGGGCTGAAAACTTAATAGAAAACTTAGGAGTCCATGACGTAGAAACTAGAATTGTACAAACCCTATTAGACTTAGCTGATGAAAATGGGATAATTAATCTAGATATAAGTAAAAAGGATTTAGCTGCTTATATGGGCATGAGCCAAGAGACCTTAAGCAGAAAGCTATCCTACTTTCAGGATAAGGGCTTAATTAAGCAAATTGGTCACAGAAGAATAGAAATATTGGATAGGGAAGGTTTGGAAGAATATATTTAAGTTTTATAACTTTAAATAGATAGAACTTTTTCTATTAAGAATATTATAGTAAGGATTAGAAAAGTCTATTGTAGAGTCATTATAAAAGTGAAGCTAGAAAGTTTTTCTAGCTTCACTTTTATTTTATTCTAAATCAGATAATAATCTCTTCTCTCCTTCAATAGCTTTAATTGGAGCTATATCCTGGGTAAATTCTAATGTTCCCAGGTATTCTCCATCTTTATTCCTTACTGCAAAATACCTTATTAAAACGTATTTATCTCCCCTTTTAATCCAGAAATCCTCATGGTCCTTCTTGCCTGTTCTAAAATCCTCTACTATCTTTTCAACTATATGGACACTTCCTGGTGGATGGCAGTTGTGGACTGTCCTACCTATTACTGCCTTTGTACGAGTAAATATTCTCTCCTTCCCTTGGGAAAAATACTTAACAATATCATTCTTATCTACAAAGGTTATGTCTACAGGCAAAGTATTTAACATGCTTTCCAGCTCTTCCTTGGTAAAATATCCAGTTTCAAATTTAATGTAGCCCTTATCTACTTCTTCATTTTTAACTTCAGCTTCTTCCTCTAATTCTTCCCTGGCCTTTGCTCTTTTTTCTCTCCACTCACTTTCAGGTTCTATTAAGCAGAAGCCAACTTCATCGCTATCATCATATATTCTTATCCACTCATCTTCTGTTAAAATATCAAGGGCCATAGGAAACAATATATTTTCTTCTTTAAATATCATCTCTTTTATTTCATGTATTGCCTTATTTACCTTTTCAACTATTTCTTCCTTATTACCAGTATAGTTTATTAAGGATAATTGGATATCCTTTATCATGGCCCTTATTTCATCATCTACTCCCCACATTACTTGAGGAGGTGCAGTAATATTGTATTTTTCTAGGAATGGGAATACTAGATTTTCCTTTCTACTATAGTGTTTATCCAAATCCCATAATAGGTTTATGCTAGCTAAAAGCTTTTCTATATTTTCCTTACTATCTTCTTCCTTGAACTTATCTAAGGAAGGAAGGACTTGCTCTTGAATATGCTTTTCTATGGCTCTATTTTCTTGCTTAAAAGTATATATGGGATGGCCTGGTATCTGCTCAGGATGGTGTATCTCTTCAAGGCTACCTTTAAATACTGCTGCATGGACATTACACAAGCGCTGTACTTCTTCCACTGGCAAGCCTTCTTTAATCAACTCCCCTTCTATAACTGTTATCTCTGTTGGAGACACTCCCTTTAATACCTCAGCAAACTGGTCTTTTACATCGTCTACACTAGCCCCTTCATGTAGCTTTCTTATTACATCCTTAACGATTTTTTTCCTGTGCTCTCTATTGTTAATGAGTTCACTCATTTTATCACCTCTTTTGTTAATTACTTTTATGATACCCATAAATAATCTATTTTACCTTTTTTTCTAACTCATCTAATAGCTTTATATATTTTTCTTGGGTTCCTTCTTTCTCTGCAGCCTCTTCTATTTCCCTAGATAGCCTATCTATTTCTTTTTTTGTTTCATCTGATAACATCTTTTCGGCAAATTTATATATAACATTGTTTTCCTTATCTATATGCCTTGCTAAAAGGTCCCCATAGGAAATAGCATTGGCAATTATATCAAGTCTGGCTTCATCTTTGCCTTTTTCATATTCTTCTAATGCCTTTTCAAGATTGGAGATATATAGCCTTGCCATATCGTGTTCAATTAACATGCCAGTTATTGCTCCATTGTTAGCAAGCTTTGGTATCTCTTCTCCCATTATCTTAAACAGCACATCTTCTTCCTTAGCATGATGGTGGGCATCTGTATAGTTTTTAATAAAAGCAATTATTTTATAAAAATCTCTATAATCTATATTTTCATCCTTTAAAACCTTATAGCAGTATTTTCTTATAACCTTAATCATCCGCAGCACATTGTCGTGCTCTTTTATCATAAGCTCAATTGCTTTCACAGGATAACCTCCTAATATCTTATCTTTTGTTAGTTCTTACATTGATACCCTAATTATATAAAATATCCCCAAATACTATTTTGATCTAGGTCAAAATTTCGATAAAAAAGCTTCCAAGGAAGCTTTATTTTTTTATATTAGCCATTTCAACCTTTACCCTTACACCCTTTATCCTCTTATTGTTTAGCTTCTTAACTATTTGGCTGGCATAATCCTTTTTAACATCTAGGAAGGTAAACTTATCATATACATCAATATCTCCTATATATTTCCTAGATACGCCAGTTTCTTCTACAATGGCTGCCAGTACATGCCTTGGTCTAATACCTTTTTTCTTTCCTGCATTTATATATAGTCTGCTAGTACTTTTAGCTGGAGCACCAAAATCTATAGCTTCTAATTCTTCATGGCCACTTATCCTAGTATCCTTTAGATAGAATTTTAAAAGGACAGCAGCTACATCATATATGCTATAGCCTTCCTCCAGCAGTATATTTATTACCTTTTCGTATTTATCCAATTTGCCCTTTGCAATTTCATCCTTTAGGTTTGCCAGCAGCACATCCTGCTTTTTGTCTTCAATATCCTTTAATGTAGGCACGGCTATTTTTTTAATCTTAGTTTTAGTATATTTTTCTATATCCTTTATCCTATACCTATCCTTTCCTACCACAAAGCTTATAGCCTTTCCTTCCCTGCCTGCTCTAGCTGTCCTGCCTATTCTATGAACATAGTATTCCACATCCTGGGGTATATCGTAGTTAAATACCATATCTACATTTTCCACATCTATACCCCTAGCAGCCACATCGGTAGCTACTAAAATATCTATATTACCCTTTCTAAATTTGTTCATCACCTTGTCCCTTTGGCTCTGCTTTAGATCTCCATGGAGGCCATCAGCAAAATATCCTCTTGCCTGCAGTTGCAGGGTAAGTTCATCTACTTTTTTCTTAGTGTTACAAAATACTAGAGAAAGCCTTGGATTATACATGTCTAAAAATCTTGATAATATCTCTGTCTTCATATTTTCCTTTAACTCTAAGTAATGCTGTTCTATCCTTGGTACTGTTAGCTCTTTAGGTACCACTTTTATAAATTTAGGCTTATTCTGGTATTTTTTTGCAAAATCCAATATCTCTTTTGGAATTGTGGCTGAGAAGAATATGGTCTGTCTTCCTTGAGGTAGCTTTTCAATTATATATTCCATATCCTCCCTAAAGCCCATATTGAACATTTCATCCGCTTCATCTAGGACTAGTATTTTGATATTTTCTACCTTGAGAGTTTTCCTCTTAATGTGGTCAATAATCCTTCCAGGAGTGCCTACTACTATTTGGACTCCCTTTTTTAATCCTTTTATCTGCCTTTCAATAGGCTGGCCTCCATATATGGGAAGTACCAATATATCCTTCTTATATTTTGCAAGCCTTCTTATCTCTTCTGCCACTTGAATAGAAAGTTCCCTAGTAGGACAAAGGATCATGGCCTGTGTTTGTCTTTCTTCTCCCTTTACTAGCTCAACAATAGGTATACCAAAAGAGGCAGTTTTTCCTGTTCCTGTCTGGGCCTGACCAGTTACATCACTGCCTTTAAGTATCTCAGGTATGGCCTCAGCTTGTATAGGAGTCATTTCCTCAAAGCCCATATCTTCAATAGCCTTATATATTTCATCAGATAATTTTATTTCATCAAATCTCATATTCTCCTTTACATCCTTTCCTTATGTTCTTATAAATACCAATAAAGTATATATGTAATATGCGTATATTACAAGAAAAATATTAATTATTTAGAGTTTCTAAAAATAAAGTTGAATTGTTGTTTTTATTTAGTATCATAGTATTAAGAGGTTTAAAGGGGGTATGGATATGAGATGGAGTTTAGATGAACTTTACACTTCTTTTGAATCTAAAGAATACATAGGTGATTTAGAAAGGCTAGATGAACTTATAAAAGATTTTGCAGACTGGTCTGAAAAAAATCTTAAAACAACAGAAAAGGCAGCACATAAAATAGAAACCTATTTGAAGAAGCTAATAGACTTAACCAATTTGTTCACTAAATTAATATCCTTTGCCAGTTTAACATCAGCAGTAGATGCTAAAAATGAACTGGCCTTAAAATATCTGGATAAGTTACAGATAAAATACACAGAAACTACTAAACCCTTTAATCAGTTTAAAAGTTTTATTGCTTCCATTGATGATTTAGATAGAGTTATTGAAACATCAGAGTTTTTAAAGGAACACAGCTTCTATTTAAAGGAAATCAAATTGGACACCAAATATCAACTAAGCCAGGAAGAAGAAATATTGATAGCAAAGATGAAAAATACTGGTTCAAAGGCTTGGGCAAAGCTGCAAAATATGGTTACTTCTACTCTGTTAGTAGATATTGAAATAGATGGAGAAGTTAAAAACCTTCCTCTTCCTGTAGTCAGGAATATGGCCTATAGTGCTGACAAGAATTTAAGAAAAAAAGCTTATGAAGCTGAACTTAAGGCCTATGAAAAAATTGAAGAAACTTCTGCTGCCTGCTTAAATGGAATAAAGGGAGAGGTTATAACCCTCTGTGAGCTTAGAGGCTACAAATCTCCTTTGGAAGAAACACTTATAAAATCAAGGATGGATGAAGATATACTAAATGCTATGTTTACAGCAATAAAAGAAAGCTTGCCAGCCTTCCATAAGTACTTTAGGAAAAAGGCAGAGCTATTAGGACATAAAAATGGCCTACCCTTCTACGACCTATTTGCTCCCATTGGCAGTATGAATAGAACTTTCACCTATGAAGAGGCAAGGGAATATATAGTCAACAATTTTAGAACTTTCAGCCATAAGTTGGCTGCTTTTGCCGACAGGGCCTTTGAAAACAAATGGATAGATGCTGAACCTAGAGAGGGCAAAAGGGGTGGAGCCTTCTGTTCAAATCTACACCCAATTAAAGAAAGCAGGATTATGGCAAACTTTGATGGCAGCTTCAGTAATGTAATTACATTGGCCCACGAATTAGGCCACGGCTATCATGGTTTATGTTTAACTGAGGAGTCCATATTAAATAGCAAATATCCTATGCCTTTAGCAGAAACAGCCTCCATATTCTGTGAAACTATAGTGGTAAATGCTGCCTTGGAGGAAGCCAGTGAAGAGGAAAAACTAAGCATACTGGAAGCTTCTTTGCAAGATGCAGGCCAAGTTATAGTGGACATATATAGCAGATTCCTATTTGAAGATGAAGTATTTGAAAGGAGAAAGGACCACTCCCTAACTGTAAAAGAACTAAAAGACATGATGCTAGAAGCTCAAAAGAAGGCCTATGGTAATGGCTTGGACCATGCTTATCTTCATCCATATATGTGGGTAAATAAGTCCCATTATTATAGTGCAGAAAGAAACTACTATAATTTCCCCTATGCCTTTGGGCAGCTTTTCTCCAAAGGCTTGTATGTTAAATATCTAGAAAATAAGGAAGCCTTTGTGAAAAAATACGATGAATTCTTAAGGGAAACTGGAAAGAACAATATAAATGATGTGGCTAAGATAATGGATATAGATGTTTATTCAGTAGATTTCTATAGGAGCTCTCTAAATTTAATTGAAGAAGATATTGAAAAGTTTGTTGAACTGGCAGATAAGTATATGGAAAAATAAGATTATTAAAATAAAAGGGACGGTCTTCCGTCCCTTTTTACTGCTATAAAACTTGGGCTTTATTATATTTCCAATGGTCTCCCCTAGATATATCCAATTCCATACCAACAGAGCTAATCCTCTTTTCAATACAATATCTACAATGGGCTGCCTCATCTTCTAAGCAAATCTTGTTTTCATAAAGTTCATATTTAGGGCGTACTGAGGCAGGAGATAGATTTGGCATTACCACATTGGCTCCTGCTTTTAAGGCTAATTCTCTACCTTTAGGATGAATAGTTCCCATGGCTGTAGTAGCAGGTAGCAAGCTATCAGGTACTAATAAGCGTGTAAGGGCAATCATCACCAATGTATCCTCTAGAGTGCCACCTTTAGCCTTAGCCAGAGGAGTTTCACTGTGGGGAATAAAGGGACCTATTCCAATCATGTGGGGCTTAAATTCCTTAAGGAAAAGTAAATCCTCAACTAAATCCTCCTCAGTTTGACCTGGCAAGCCAACCATAAAGCCTGCCCCTACCTGGTAGCCAATCCTTTTAAGTACTTTCAAACATTCCATCCTATTGTCAAAGGTAGTTGTAGGATGGAGCTTTTCAAAAAGTTCTCTAGAGGCTGTTTCATGGCGTAGTAAAAATCTCTCTGCTCCTGCATCAAAGAAAGCTTCATATTCCTCTTTTTCCCTCTCCCCAATAGATAGGGTAACTGCCACCTCTGGAAACTTATCTTTTATAGCTTTAATAATAGCCACCATTCTATCTACTGTATACCATGGGTCCTCTCCACTTTGGAGTACGAAGGTCCTGTATCCTAATCTATAACCTTCAGCACAACAAGTAAGTATTTCTTCTTTAGTCAATCTATACCTACTAGCCTTTTTATTGCTGGAACGTATACCACAGTAAAGACAATCCCTTTTACATATGTTAGAAAACTCAATAAGCCCCCTCATAAACACCTTATTGCCATAATATTTGTCCCTAGTTTTACAAGCATAAGCAAATAGCTTTTCCTTGGAAGTTTCATCTATATTTTTTAATACAAACACAAGTTCTTCTCTAGATAGCTCCTTTTTAACATACAGTTTATGGAGCAAAAAATCTAATGTTTTCACAGTCAATCTCCCCTAATATTATCCATTAATTTTATAAATGTTTGATAATATTATAACAATTTTTGCCTATTAAAGCAATTTGAACAATATATATACATGAAAAATTAATTAAGATTTCTGTTCTAGCCTGTAAAAAAGAAATATTCCGAAAAAATGAATATTAGTATAAAAAACTACAAATAGTATTTTATTACTAATTATTAAAGGTTTTTTGTATTTTTTATAGAATATAAGAATGTGGTCAGCAACTATCTTAGAAAGAGGTAGAAATAAAATATGAAAGCCAGAAGGAAGAGAGATGAGCCTAATGTTTGCTTTATAATCATCCCTCCTACCGATAAGGTGAAAAGGCTTACAATTCCCCTAAGGTTGATTAAAGTAGCCCTACTGTTTATAGCAACTATAGGACTAGGGATAATATTAATATTTGGTAGTATATTAGTAGCCAATAGAAATCTTAAAGACCAATATAAGCTTAAAGTAGCTGAAGTAGAAAGCTTAATAGAAGAAAACAAGAACAAAAATATTGAAATCCATCAACTAAAACAGCAAAATTCTGAGTTCTACGAAAAATCAGCAGAAATACAAGATAAACTAATGGAGCTTGAAAATATCAAACGGCAGCTAGAAAAAATGGCTGGAATCAACACCTCCTCTAGGGGTAGCTCCTTAACTAATAGGGCCTCCTCTATTTCTACAAAAAATTTTGATAGTGTCCAAGAACTAGAGGAAACATTGGACTACCAAGTAGAAGAACTTAAAAACTTTACTGAAAAAATTGAAAAACGCCTTGAATATTTAAAAACTATACCAGATTACTGGCCAGCTGTTGGAAGATTGACTTCTACTTTTGGCAACAGGAAGGATCCAATTACAAGAAAAATGGCTTTCCATTATGGAATAGATATAGCCAACTGGCCAGGGACTAATATTTATTCTGCTGGAAAAGGGAAAGTGGAATTTGCAGGCTATAGGCAGGGATATGGTAAGCTTATAATTATTGACCATCAAAACGGCTATAAAAGCCTATATGCCCATAATAGCAAGCTATTAGTCCAAGTAGGAGATACAGTAGACAAGGGCCAAACTATTGCAAAGATGGGTAGTACTGGTAGGTCCACTGGCTCCCATCTCCATTTTGAAATCCATTATAGGGGCACTCCTATAGATCCTCTTACTATTTTAAATAAGCAATAGGGGGGAGTACAATGTTTAAAAGTAGGGAAAAAAGAATAGAAGAAATCCCTTCTAAGGAAATTGACACTTTAATTGGTGAAAAATTAAAGCTCATTGGAAAAATAGTAGGAAAGGGAAACATAAGGATAGATGGGGAAGTAGAAGGAGATATAGATTGTAAAGGGGATATAACCATAAGTGAGACAGGCATAGTAAATGGCAATATTAATTGTTCTAACATTTACATATCGGGTACAGTAAAAGGTAATGTGATCACAAGGAATAAATTGACCCTATTCTCTACAGGAAAATTAAAGGGGGACATAGAAGTAGAAAGTATTATAATACACGATAATGGCTTTTTCCAAGGTAAGTGTACCATGAGAAAGGAAAAGGAAATAGATAATACAAATGAGCAAAAAGTTGTAAATAAAAAATCCTAAGTTCAGCAAGAACTTAGGATTTTTTATTTGAAACTAGTATACCATACCTTCTACTACTAACCTTTCTTTCCAAAGAAGCTTTACAGCTTTAATCCTCAATTCATCATCCTTGGCTACTACATTATTTTTTACATATACATCAATGTCTCCAACTTTATAATGCTTATATTCTTCCATATTGTCTGGTTTCCCCACCTTAACTGATGGAGTTGGCTCACCAACTCCTCATGAGGAACAGCCATCAAGCCAAACTTCTATTGCATTTTCTCCTTTGTTTTTTATAAACTTTTCTGCCTTGCTATCTATTTTTATATTCATTCTAACACCACCTTATATTACTAAACTTCTTTAATCTCACTACTATTATATACAGCTTCGTCTAAATTTCCCATAAGCTTACTGGAAATAACTCCTGCCAACATACTGTCACTTACATTCAAGGCAGTCCTTCCCATGTCGATTAAAGGTTCAATAGATACAAGAAGACCTGCCAAAGCAACTGGGAAGCCTAAGGCTGATAGTACTGTTAGGGCTGCAAATGTTGCTCCTCCTCCTACTCCTGCTATACCAAAGGATGCAAAAGTAGCTATCAAGATAACTTTTATTAGGAAAGCTGGTGCCATAGGATTTATTCCAACTGTAGGTGCAATCATTACAGCTAACATAACAGGATAAACTCCGGCACAACCATTTTGACCAATACTACTTCCTAATGTAGCTGATAAATTTGCATTGCCTTCTGCTACTCCTAGATTTCTTATTTGATTATTTATATTAAGTGGCAATGTTGCTGCTGAAGATCTAGATGAAAATGCAAACAGTAAAACTGAAGCCGATTTTCTTACAAAGTTCACAGGATTTAAGCCAAATATTAATAGTATTATCAAATGGATTATAAACATAATAATTATTGCCACATAAGAAGCTATAATAAACTTTATCAAGCTTGCAATTTCAGAGAAGTTGCTTGTAGATATCATTGTAGTCATAAGGGCCAAAATTCCATAAGGAGTAAATCTCATTACCATGGCCACCATTCTCATGACCAAATCGTGTAGTGTTTTTATTATTTTAATAAAATGCTCTGCTGATTCTGGCCTAGTTCTTTTTATACCAATTGTAGCTAGGGCAATGAAAGTTGCGAAAAATACTACAGATAATGTAGCATTGCTGCCTTCACCAGTTAAGGCATAAAAGGGATTTACTGGAATTATCTCTACTAGCTGTTGAGTAATAGGCTTAGACTTTAAATCCTCTAAACGTTCCTCATATCTAACACCAGCTTGTTCTTCCCTTTCTCCTGCTACAAGACCTTCTGCAGTTAAATCAAAGGCATTTGTAGTTATTGCTGCTACAAAAGCTGCTATGGCAGTAGTAATGAGTAAAACAGCTAGTATATAAGTAGCCATCCTACCTAGATTCTTTGATTCTTGAGTAACGATAGCATTGACTATTGCAACAAATATTAGTGGAATTACAATCATCCTCAAAAGCCTTATATAAGCCGTACCTATTAATGTAAACCAAGTATTAGTACCTGCTATTATTTCAGAATCAGCACCATATATAAACTGTAAAGCCCCTCCAAATATAATACCTAAAATTAGTGCTAGCATAACTCTTATATTAAAAGAGACTCCTTTTCTCTTCAAACTAGTTAATAAAAATATTAAGCCTATCATTATAATTACGTTTATAATGATAGCCAAAGCTGTATTCATTAACAATCCCTCCTAAAATCAGTATATAATTAGTATATATAATTCTGCATGTAGTATAAGTTACCCTATTTTTTCAATTGCTAACAGTTTTTATTAAAAATTTGTTGGTAATAACATGTATAATATTAAAATCACTGAAACTTCTCCTTTTTATTGTCATTTCTAATACTAATAACAGCCTTTATTAAAATGCTCAATATCAAATATAAGGGCACTCCTATAAAGGCTCCAAATATGCCAAATAGATGGACGCTTATGAGTATAATAAATATGACTGCCAAAGGATGGATTTTAAGCTTATCTCCTACAATCTTAGGAGTTATAAAGTCTCCCTCTGCTTGTTGTATTATAAAAGCCAAGGCAACTACTTTCAATATCATCTTCCAATCAATAGTTATTGCAATAAGTACAGCCGGCAGGGCTCCTAAAAAGGGTCCAATAAAAGGAATTAAATTGGTTATCATTGCAAAAAAAGCCATAACTAGTGCATTAGGAAGGCCTATTATCAAATAACCCATATACATGAGTAGTCCTAGAATAAAACTTACTAGTAGTTGGCTAGATATATAAATAGATAATACTTCATCTATCCTTCTAATAGCCTCATCTATTTTTTTGCTATACCTTTTAGGCATTAGGGATATAAAAGTTTTATAAAATTTCCTGTCATCCCTTAATAAGTAGAACAATATAAAAGGAATCAGTACAATTTGGGTACCAAAGCTGCCCATTTTAGAGATTAGCCCCAATACATTATTACCAATAGTAAGGACTAATTTCCTTAAACGATTCAATACTTCATTGGTCATATCCACATTTTTAGGTATTATGTCATCAGGGATAAAGCTTAATACTCCATCTACAAAACCTTTAATGTCTATGTCCTTGCTTAAACTTACAAAAGCACTTTGAAATTGCTCCTTTAAAACTGTACCTCCATAGGCCAAAAATATTCCAAGTAAAAGGCCAACACCTAGTAATACTGATAAGATCATTAAACCCCTATGGACTTTTTCCCTTTCTAATTTCCTAACAATAGGCCTTATCATATAGTATAGGAATAGGGAAATTATTATGGGTACTACAAGCATATTAAACAGCTCTACAAAAGGGACAAAAAGCCCCTTTAGTTGGGTTAGTAAAAATACTATAAGCAGTATTAAACTAATCATTATTAAATTTTTTAAATACCTATCCTTTAACATATACTTATTATTCTCCTTTACAATTTAGTATAAATATTATAACAAACAATTTACAAAAATAATATTTTATGGAATAGGCTTAAAAGACTTTGTTTAGTATAATAATAGTATACCTGAAATATTTGTTGATAATTGCAACTTTATATGTTAGGATTTTTATTATATTATTATTAATAAATGGTGTAGACAAGTAGACTTTTAGCATATATTAATAAAAATAGCCATTGGAGGGAAATTAAATGAAAACAAACGTTTACGTACTTTATGGTGGTAAATCAGCAGAACACGAAGTATCATTAAAAAGTGCTTCAGCCATATTGAATGCTTTAGATAAGGAAAAGTACAATGTACACCCAGTATATATTACAAAGGAAGGGGTTTGGTGCTACCTAGGTTTACTGAAAGAAGAAATAAAAAGCGTTGACCAGCTACAAGTAGAGTCAAAGGAAAGCGTATCTGAATCCTTAGGAAAATTTTTAACTGAAATAATAGATGATACCCAAAGAAATGTAATCTTCCCAGCAATCCACGGAACCTTTGGAGAAGACGGAACACTACAAGGTCTCTTAGAAATTATAAACATCCCTTATGTAGGCAATGAAGTATTATCCTCAGCTGTAGGTATGGACAAGGTAATAATGAAAGATGTGTTTGTAAAACACAATTTACCAGTTACTAAATATACTTCAGTAAGATTACATGCTTGGAAAGAAGATAAAGAAAAGGTGTTAGATGAAATTGAAAAGGAATTAAAGTATGCTTATTTCGTAAAGCCTGCCAATTTAGGCTCTAGTGTAGCAGTAAATAGGGTTGAAAATAGAGAAGAACTGAAAAAAGCTATAGACGAGGCCTTTATCTACGATACAAAAGTGATAATAGAAGAAGAAGTTAAAGGTAGAGAAATGCAAGTTTCTGTTATTGGAAATGACAATCCTAAAGCTTCTCTTCCTGGAGAGTTCATCATAAATAGGCCTTTCTTCGATTATGAAGCTAAGTATAACGATAACAGTACCACTCCAGTAGTCCCTGCCAGACTAACACCGGAAGTAACTGAAAAGGTAAGAAAGTTAGCTGTTGAAGCTTTCAAGGTTCTCAACTGCTATGGTCTAGCTAGAGTGGATATATTCGTTACTGATGATAATGAAGTCCTTGTAAACGAAATAAATACAATGCCTGGTTTTACAGCCCTAAGCATGACACCCGTTTTATGGAAGGCTACTGATGGAACTACATATCCTGAACTGGTAGAAAAGCTAATCCAACTTGCTTTTGAAAGATATGAACAGAAAAATAGTCTAAGAAGAACGAGGTGATTAGGTGATAAAACGCACTTTAGAAGAAGTACAGTTAATGGCTAAAGGAACAGGCTTAAAGGAAGAGTACAAGGATATACTCATAGAAGGGGTTTCTACCGACTCAAGAACTATAAAGGAAGGTCAGCTGTTTGTTCCCTTAATAGGTGAACGCTTTGATGGTCATAAGTTCATACAACAGGCAATTGAAAAAGGAGCCAAGGCTTCCTTATGGAGTAAAGATAAGCCTTTGCCAGAGATTGACTTTCCCTTTATATTAGTAGAGGATACCTTAACTGCCCTTCACCAATTGGCTAAGGAGTATAGAAGCCAACTAAATATAAAGGTAATTGGAATAACTGGCAGCAATGGTAAAACTACTACTAAGGATATTACTGCCAGCTTGCTAAGTATGAAATATAAGACTCAGAAAACGGCAGGCAACTATAACAACTTCATTGGAGTTCCTCTTACTATTTTAAACCTAGATGAGGACACTGAAATGGCTGTTATCGAAATGGGTACCGAAATGTTTGGTGAACTATCTACACTGACTTCAATAGTAAAACCTGATGTAGCCATAATAACCAGCATTGGGGAAGCCCATTTAGAGCATTTGGTTACCAAGGAAAATGTAGCAAAGGCAAAGCTAGAAATACTAGAAGGCTTAAAGCCAGAAGGAGTATTCATATACTTTGGAGATGACCCTACCCTTAAAAAGGTATTAAAAGACTATCCTATAAAGCATAGGACTATTTCCTATGGTACAGAGGAGCACAATGACTACCAATGTAAGTTGAATAGTATGTCTCATAAGGGCTTGTCCTTTACGTTGGAAACTCCTGTTTTTAAGGAGTTGTCCCTTCCTATATTAGGAAGGCATAATATGTATAACGCAACGGCTGCTATAGCAGCGGCTAGGTATTTTGATGTACCCTTAGAGCTAATACAGGAAGGCCTTTATCAAGTAGATAAAACAGGCTTGAGGGACGAACTAATCCAGGCCCAAGGCTTTACCATATTGAATGACTCATATAAATCCAATCCAGATAGCCTACTAGCAGCCTTAGATACCTTTTATGCTATGGAAAATTTCAAGCAAAAGATTGCAGTTATTGGGGATATGCTAGGCCTAGGAAAAGATGAAATAAAGGCCCATGAAAAAATAGGCCTAGTTATAGATGAAAAGCAAGTAGACTATATATTCACCATAGGCCCTCTTGCTAAACACATAGGAGAAAAAGCAAAGGATAGATTTGGAAAGAATAGGATAATCCATAGCGAAAATAAAGAAGAATTAATAGACAGGCTAAAAAAAGTCATAAAACCCAAATCTTTAATTCTAGTTAAAGCTTCTAGATCCTTAGAGCTTGAAAAAGTAGTAGAAGCCATAAGTAAAGAAGTATCTTTTTCTGAAAATGAGATTATATAAGATGGAGGATTAAATCCTTCATCTTTTTTATCTTTTTATAATAAATAGAAAGCTATAAGTTACATAAATCTTACCTATACTAAGCTGGAAAGCTTAGGGACATATTAGTAAAAAAGAGTCCACTAAAGACCCTCAGAATTAAATCCTCCACCTATAGATTTATTCTCACACAATTGTTATAATCTAATTGACTTATTGGATAATTTTTCCGTAAAATAGTAAATCTATCCTCAAAAAACTACCCTTCCTTAGCATAATATGGATATCTTATGGGTAATATTATTCAATAGATTAGGCATTTACTAATAATCACATGTGTAGTACTAGGAGGTTATTATATGAATTTTGAGATCAACAAAACTTACTATGGATTTAAGCTTATAGAAGAACGGAATGTGCCAGAGATTCAATCTATAGCTAGAATATTTTATCATGAAAAAAGCGGTGCTAAACTGCTCCAATTGGAAAATGACGATGATAACAAAGTGTTTTCCATAGGCTTTAGAACTCCTCCTTCTGATAGTACAGGAGTACCCCATATAGTAGAACACTGCGTTCTTTCTGGCTCTAGAAAGTACACCACTAAAGAACCTTTTATGGATATGGCCAAGGGCTCACTGCAAACCTTTATGAATGCTATAACTTTCAGTGATAAGACTTTATACCCTATTGCCAGTAGGAATGAAAAGGACTTTTTTAATTTAATGGACGTTTACTTAGATGCAGTATTCTATCCAAAAATATACGAAAAGCCTGAAATATTCATGCAGGAAGGCTGGCATCATGAAATATTTGATGAAAATGAGCCTATTAGATATAAAGGTGTAGTATATAATGAAATGCTAGGAGCTTATTCATCTCCTGAAAGGATTTTAAGCGATAATATTAGTATGTCTTTATTCCCTGATACTTGCTATAAACATTCTTCTGGAGGAAATCCTGAGGTAATACCAGAGCTATCCTATGAAGAGTTTCTAAACTTTCATAGAAGGTACTACCATCCTTCCAACTGCTATATATTCCTATATGGAAATGGAGATTTAGAAAAACAGCTTAAGCACATAGACCAACACTATCTATCTAATTTTGATAAGAAGGAAATAGATTCTACCATAAGGGAACAAAAGCCCTTTATATCCAGAAATGAAGTAATAGATTACTATCCCATTTCCAAAGATGAACCAGAGGAAAATCGTGCCTATCTAAGTTTAAACTTTGTTATAGGAAAGAGCACAGAGGCAAAGGATTACTTGATGGCTAACATATTAAGCCAGCTATTAATATCATCAGAGGCGGCCCCTTTAAAAAATGCCCTTCTTGAAAAGGGAATTGGGGAAGACATATTCCCAATAATAGTAGATGGCCTACAATTAGGCTTTGGAGTAGCTGTAAAAAATACTTCCCCTGAAAAGAAGGCTGAGTTTGAAAAAGTAGTCTTGGATACCTTAAACAAAGTAGTAAAAGAAGGAA
>CALBUB010000030.1 GCA_937967955.1 uncultured Bacillota bacterium
ATATAGTTCTTACACTTAAAAATATACCTACCAGCCCTGTCGGCCAGGGCATTAACGCTCCAGGGCAGTTCTACCCCTTCATATTTTTCCCTTATATCCTCGGCTACACAGGCATAGCCGAGACGGATGCCTGGAAGGCCAAAGAACTTGGTAGCTGCCCTAATTATTCCTACATTTTTAAAGGAATCTTTACTAAAGATTTCAATACTATCGTAGTCCTCTGGGCAAAACTCATAGAAGGCCTCATCTAAAAGGAGGTAGGCTCCTTTTTGTCTTACTATTTCATATAGTTTAATGAGAGTTTCTTTTTCTATTCTTAAGCCCGTTGGATTATTGGGATTTCCTAAGATGATTAAGTCTTCTGGCCTTATGGTCTTTTCTATGGCAGCTAAATCTAGAGTAAAATCCTGCTTGTAGTTTAAGCTAACTACTTCCTTCTTATGGACCCTTGCCCTATCTTGGTATTCGGAAAAGGAAGGTAGAACAACTACTATCCTGGGAAAGAGTAGAATGAACTTATCTATTATGTCCACCGCCCCATTCCCTACTAGCACATTTTCTAGGCCACACTTTAAGTAGTCTGCTATACTAGCCTTTAGATGCCTATACCTTATATCTGGATAGCTAATCATGTCTGAAAAGCTATCAATTAATTCCTCTTTAAGGCCTTGAGGAAAGCCTAGGGGGTTTATGTTGCTGCTAAAATCTATCAACTCCCCTTCATAGTATTTTTTAAAGCTTATTAAATCTCCACCATGCCGCATACTATCACCTGCCTAATATAGTTACTGCTATATAAAGGGTTAAGAGGAGTATTTCACTCCTGTACATAATTTCAATGGTTCTTTTTATATCCTCCCTACTAACCCTTCTAATCCCATCCCCTATGGTTGGCTTTCTTACAAGCTTTCCAAAATATAAACCATCCCCTCCCAGCTGGATATTTAAAAGGCCTGCCACTGCCCCTTCTGGATAGGCTGCATTAGGGCTTTTATGGTTTTTCCTATCCCTTATCATTATCCTTACTCCATTTTTTACATCGAATCTAAAGGCTGAAGATAGGCACATTAAAAGTCCCGTAATCCTTGCAGGTATATAGTTAAATAAATCGTCAACCCTGGCAGGGAAAAAGCCCAAATCCTTATATTTTTCATTTTTATATCCCAGCATGGAGTCCATGGTGTTGACCATCTTGTACATTAGACCCCCAGGGACTCCCATTAAGGGTGCAATAACCCCCTCTGCGGTGTTTTCACCTACAGTCTCTATGGCTGCCTTTATTACCCCCTCTTCTGAAAGGGATTTGGTATCCCTACCCACTATAAAGGAAAGCTTATATCTGGCCTTATCAAGGCTTTTATCCAAGGCAAAATATACCTTCATGGCCTCCTTGTCCAAGCAGCGGGCTGCCAGGCAGCTATAGATGAGGTAGATGTTTATGATGGAATATAAAAGCCTATATCCTTTTAAACACTTTAATATTAAATAGGGGACAATAAAGGCCAGGGAGATGTTTAAAACTACTATAAGAAAGCCTCCAATCTTTAGTTTTTTGCCTTCCTCCTTAAAAATCTTTCTAACTATCCTTTCCTCAAAGGATATGATCCTTCCCATCAGCTTAACGGGATGGGGAAAGCTATGAGGGTCCCCAATTAGCCAATCTAATAATACTGCTACTAGCAATTCCATATTCTCACCTATCAAGTTTTAGTAGTGAATATACATAGTCCATGTCTAAATTTTCCCTTATTAGCTTGGAAAGTTTATTTAAATCCTCTTCCACCTTGTCAGCTTCCCTAATATCCTCCAGCCCTTCCAAGGGAGTAAAGGGAATAGTCCCTACTACGGGGATATTGAGTAGTTCTTCTATCATTTCAAGGCCAGGGTCAAGTAGGCTTTTGTCCCCCCTAAATTTATTTATGATTAGGCCTTTAATTCTCTTTCTTTCCTCCTCTTCCAAAAGCATGACTGTGCCATAGAGGGAGGCAAATACCCCTCCCCTATCTATATCTGCCACTAGTAGTACTGGTGCATCTACCATTTTGGCCATCCCCATATTGACTATGTCCTTTTCCTTTAAATTGATTTCTGCAGGGCTACCTGCTCCTTCTAAAACTATGATGTCATAATCCTCTTCTAAACTATGATAGGCTTCCCTGATAATGGCTTTTAAGCCATCTTTAAAGGTGAAATATTCTCTAGCCTCCATATTTTTATAGTCTTTTCCCCTTATGACCACCTGGCTGCCCTTATCTGAAGAAGGTATAAGAAGGATTGGGTTCATATTGGGATTTGGATTTGTCCCAGCAGCCCTTGCTTGTAGGGCTTGGGAAATGCTTATCTTATATCCTTCTTTTGTTTTATAATATTTTGAAGACATATTTTGTGACTTAAAAGGGCTAACCCTATATCCATCTTCCTTGAATATCCTGCACAAGGCCGTAGTTATAAAGGATTTTCCTGCTGAAGATGTGGTACCTTGAATCATGATATTAGCCATTTTTAACCTCCGTATCGTAAATAATATCTTCTAGCTGCTTGAGTAGGGATGAAATGGAAGAGTGGTTTATCAGGCCTAAATCCTTTTCCTCCTCTCCTAGTGAAAGAATCCTTATCCCCTCCTTTTTTCAAAGCGGAGTAGTTAACAAAAGAGCCCTACCTTCCAAGGTAGGGCAAATAGACAAAGGTATGCCATGTTGTAAAAATTGGCAACAAAAATAAGCCTAGCCTTCCCTCCGAAGGTTGGTTAGCCGTAAACATTAGGCAGGTCTCCTGACTTATGATCATCCTACTCTCAACGCCTTCCCGAGAAAATCTCAGTGGCATGTGTTGATTTCGTCCCAATTACAGTAGCGGGGGCTGTACTGGATTTTCACCAGTTTCCCTTTTAATCCTGAAGGAACCTAATGTTTAAATATTAAATTTTCAATTTTGATTTTATCATGGTTCAAATTATAATGCAAGAATTCTTAATATCCTATTATTTAGCTTGCTCTATATTATATCCCCTTGGGGTTATCATGGTATTATCCTTCACATATGTATTGCTATTTCCTATTATTAATATACTTAACATATCCACCTTTTCGTAAGGAATGTTTTGTAAGCTAGTTAATATTATTTCCCTATTAGCCCGGCCAGAGTTTCTAACTATACCAACAGGAGTATCTTTCGCTTTA
>CALBUB010000031.1 GCA_937967955.1 uncultured Bacillota bacterium
AGCTCCTCCAACTCCTATATAGCCATCTTTATAAACTCTAAACCCCCTTTTAGTTATATCCTTTTTTCTTACAGATTCTATTTTTGTCTGCACTATATTGATACTTACTTCCTTTAACATTTTTACATATTTTTCCTTTATCATGCTTATACCCCCTATTGTACATTCACATTGTTTACCCTAATATATGGCCCACCTATGCCTACTGGCAGTGGAAACTGCTCTATCTTACCACAGCCTCCCAAGGCAAAGGTAAGAATCTCTATTTCCTTTGAAATTCCATCTATTTCATAAAGGGTTTCCATTACATTCCCTGTAATAACAGAAATATTTACTGGCTCAGCAATTTTACCATCCCTTATCATATAGCTTATATTAGGTGCTATGGTAAAGGTGGACATGCCTGAACCGTGGTTTATATCCTCTACCAATATGCCTAACTTTACTTCCGATATAAGTTCTTCTTTAGTCTTGTCCCCCGGCTCTATATAGGTGGTAGTCATTCTTACTATAGGTTCAAATTCAAAGTTTAAAGCCCTAGCATTGCCCGTAAGCTCTTCATTTAAAGATTCGGCTGTTATGGTGCTGTGAAGCCTACCAGTAAGGATTCCATCTTTAATCAGATAGGTCTTCCTTGCCTTTGTGCCTTCATCATCAAAGGGAACAAAGCCACTGCCCAGTATGTCTCCAGTATCCACTATAGATAAGTTGTCTGCCCCTACCTTTTTGCCTATAGCCCACTCCTTCATCATGGTTTTATCTCCAATCATGAAATCTGCTTCGCTTTTATGGCCAAAGCTTTCATGGGTAAATACTCCTGTAGCAACTGGTGAAAATACCACTGTATATTTGCCTGGTTTTACAGGTTTAGCATTTTTTACAAAATCTATATCCCTTTCTATAATCTTTTTAATATCCTCCTCTAAACCTTTAAGCTCCTTAAAATCTATGCCTGTCTTATCAAATTTGCCACTTAAAGTTTTCCCATCTACATTTAAGTTGTACCTAAAGGCTATGGCACAAGTTTGATAGTCAAATTTAAGGTTGGCTCCTTTACTAGAATAGAACTCTTTAACTATTCTCCTATCAAGATATACGCCAGTCCACATTTTTATCTCTTCAGTACCCTCTAGGATTGGAAAATAGGACCTAAGTAGTTCATGTTTATCCTCATATTTTACATTTAAAATGTTATTGTCTTGGAAGTAGGCATATTCCCCCTTATTTATTTCAAACTTCTTAACAACAGGATTTTCAAGTATTTTCTCATTCTCCCTAGCCATAAGGGTCAGCTTATCTATTTCCTCTTGAATATTATTAGTATTTGTAGTAGAACTATAATACCATCTTTGGCCATCATATACTCTGATGAAAGCCCCTTTCTGCTTTCTGTTTAAACTTTGCATAAGCTCCCCATTTCTGTAGCTAATCTGATTAAGATATACATCTTCTATTCTCACATCTGTATATAGATTTTTTGGAAAATTATACATTTAACCCCCTCCTTTTACTGAATTATATCATAGAAGTTTCCTAATTATCACTATCTTGTGAATAATCATTCTGTTTTTAAAAAGAAAGACTTATTAATAAAAGGAACAGCTGACTGTAGAAAGATTTCCTAATATACCTATGGCTTAATTAGTTTGAAATTTTAAATTTAAAAAAGACCTATAAAATAAAAAACCTCCCTGTCATTTGCGACTAGAGAGGTTTATTCCATGCTCATAAAATGTTCTTGGACTATAATATAATCTTTATTCCTTCTACTACTATACGCCTCAACCATAAAAGCCTATTTAATCTCACCCTTATTATATCTCCTTTAGGTATAATCCCTGGTGCCAGATATAGTTTAATGCCATCTGCTTCATATACTTTAAACTCCCTATTATCATTTGGTGGTCCCATCTTAACTGATGGTTCATAATAAGTGGCTCAGCCTCTGCCTGCTATTTGACCCTCTACTCTTATGCTTCTATCTGGGCTTTTTTCCTCTATATATTCTCTAGCTTTAGGCTCGATTATTAATTCCATAATCCACCTCTTTCCTAGCCTTTTTGTATATTATATAGAAAAACCTTCCAGGGGAAAACTGGAAAGTTTATTTACTAGCCTTAAAATTGTAAACTGGTCTTATTATATGGACTAATTCTACAGTATCCTTTATGTTCTTTATTATTTCCTCCATAGGCTTATAGGCATAAGGGCTTTCATCTATTGTATGCTTGTTGACTGTTGTAGTATATATGCCTTCCATAGACTTTTTAAACTCTTCAAGACTAATATTTTTCTTAGCCTGCCTTCTACTCATAATCCTTCCAGCTCCGTGAGGAGCTGAATAATTCCAAGCCTTATTACCCTTTCCAATACATATAAGGCTTCCATCCCTCATATTTATAGGAATTAGTACCTTCTCACCTTTTTGAGCAGATATGGCACCTTTTCTAAGTATCATATTGTCCATATCAATATAGTTATGGATGGTGGTAAATTGTTCCTCCTTCTCAAGGCCAAGCCTATCCATTATTTCATCTACTATAGCTTTCCTATTGTAGGCTGCATACTTTTGTACTATTTTCATATCGTTAAGGTAATTTCTAAAGTTTTTTCCCTCCAAATAAGCTAAATGCTTTTTTACATTTGATATACCTTTTCTTTTTAGCTCTTCATAAGCTAATTGCTGATAATATTCAGCTACTTGCTTACCTAAGTGTCTACTACCAGAATGGACAACCAGGTATAAATCTCCCTTCTGGTCTTTATTTACCTCTATAAAGTGATTGCCTCCCCCTAAAGTACCAATACTTAACTGGGCCCTTTTTAAATCAATGTGTTTTTTGCATGCTAAACGGTCAAAATCTATATAACCCACATATCTATGGGGCTTTTTTCTAATATCAAAACCAGCTGGAATAAATTCATGGATTATCCTATCTAACTTCTTTAGGTCTATATTTTTGTCCTTAAGTTTTACAGTTTCTATACCACAGCCTATATCTACCCCTACTAGATTGGGAACTACTTTGTCGGAAATAGTCATAGTTGTACCAATAGTACA
>CALBUB010000032.1 GCA_937967955.1 uncultured Bacillota bacterium
AAATTATTTTAGATTGATATAATATTATTGACGGCTAGTTTACTACGAATATAGAGGAGGATCAATATGATTGCAAAGGAGAAGATGGAAAAGGTAGATGAAGTGCTTGAACTTTACGGTAAGAACCAGTCTTCCATAATCACAATATTACAGGAAATACAGAATGAGTTTAGATATTTACCAATAGACGTACTAGAATATGTTTCAGAGAAGATGGATATAAGTCCAGCAAAGCTATTTGGGATTGCCACATTTTATGAGAACTTCTCTTTAAATCCAAAAGGGAAATACTTAATTAAGATTTGCGATGGAACAGCTTGCCATGTTAAGAAATCCATACCTGTTTTAGAGGCTATAAGAAAGGAACTATCTCTTACAGAGGGAAAAACTACAACTGATGATTTGCTATTTACAGTAGAAACTGTATCCTGCTTAGGGGCATGTGGCTTAGCGCCTGTAATGAATATAAATGATACAGTTTATGGGGAATTGACTCCAGATAAGGCAGTAGAAATAATAAGACATCTGAAGGAGGGACAAGGCGATGAGAATTAATAGCATAGAAGAATTTAAGAGAATAAGAGATGTTTACAGGAAGTCCCTAGATAAACAATACAAGAAGATAATCGTTTGTGGTGGTACTGGATGCGTTGCTGGTGGATCTATTGATATATATGAGGAATTCAAGAGGATAATAAAGGAAAAAGGAATACTTGCAGAAGTTGACTTAGAAAAGGAAGCAGAAGGTGTTGGAGTTAAAAAGAGTGGATGTCATGGTTTCTGTGAAAAAGGGCCATTAGTAAGAATAGAACCAGGTGGATATCTTTATATAAAAGTAAAACCTGAAGACTGTCAGGAGATTGTAGAAGAAACTATATTAAATGATAGACCTGTAGAAAGATTAATGTATAGATTTAATGGTGAACTATACAGGACACAGGAATCCATTCCATTTTATGAGAAGCAAACAAGAATTGTTTTAGAACACTGTGGACACTTAGATGCAGAGTCAATACAAGAGTACATAGCAAATGATGGATATGCAGCTTTAGTTAAAGCTTTGGAGGAAATGACTCCTGAACAAGTATGTAAAGAAGTCCTTGACTCCAATTTAAGGGGAAGAGGAGGCGGAGGATTTCCTGCTGGCAAGAAGTGGTCTCAAGTTCTTTCTTACCAATCAGATGTAAAATATGTAGTCTGCAATGGAGATGAAGGAGACCCAGGAGCTTTCATGGACAGAAGCATAATGGAAGGGGATCCTCATAGCGTAATTGAGGGCATGATAATAGCTGCTTATGCTACTAAAGCTACAGAAGGATATATATATGTAAGAGCAGAATATCCATTGGCTGTACAAAGGCTTTCAAAGGCAATAGAGGAAGCTAGAGAAATTGGATTAGTAGGAGAAAACAGATTAGGAACTGGATTATCCTTGGATAGTCACATAAATAAAGGAGCAGGTGCCTTCGTATGTGGTGAAGGTAGCGCCCTAATGGCATCCATCCAAGGGGAAAGAGGTATGCCAAGGGTAAAGGTTAAGAGAACAGTAGAAGAGGGACTTTGGGACAAGCCTACTGTAATGAATAACGTTGAGACTTTTGCAAATGTTAGACACATCATATCAAAAGGAGCAGATTGGTTTAAATCCTTTGGTACAGAAGGCAGCCCAGGTACTAAGGCCTTCGCATTGAGTGGTAATGTAAACAACACTGGATTAATAGAAGTGCCCATGGGTTCAACTTTAAGAGAAATCATATTCGATATCGGAGGAGGCATAAAGGGAGGTAAGAAGTTTAAGGCTGTTCAAGTTGGAGGACCTTCTGGTGGATGTTTAACAGAAGAGCATTTGGATATGCCTCTAGACTTTGACTCATTAAAAGACGTTGGAGCAATGATTGGTTCTGGTGGAATGGTAGTAATGGATGAGGATACTTGTATGGTTTCAGTTGCAAGATTCTTTATGAACTTCACTCAAAATGAATCCTGTGGAAAATGTATACCTTGTAGAGAAGGAACTAAGAGAATGCTTCAGATACTAGACAAGATCATTGAAGGAAAAGGAGAAATGAAAGACTTAGACTTATTGGAAGAATTAGCAGATACTATAACTAATACTGCTCTTTGTGGTCTTGGAAAATCTGCAGCAAATCCTGTAGTATCTTCTATTAGGTATTTTAGAGATGAATATATTGCTCATATAGTAGATAAGAAGTGTCCTACAAAGACTTGTACTAAGCTTAGAGTTATAGAAATCGATCCAGAGCTTTGTAAGGGATGCAGTAAGTGCAGCAGAACATGTCCTGTTGGTGCAATTAGCGGAAAAGTTAAGGAAGTATTTAAGATCGATCAAAGCAAGTGTATAAAATGTGGAGCTTGTATGGAAGCTTGTCCATTTACTGCTATAAAGGAGGTATAAGAAGATGAAAGGCACGATGATCATAGATGGAAAGAAAGTTGAATTTGATGGGGAAAAGAACGTATTGGAAGTAGTTAGAAAAGCAGGTATAGAGTTACCAACCTTTTGTTTCCACTCAGAGCTAAGCGTTTATGGTGCATGTAGAATGTGTATTGTAGAGGACAAATACGGTAAGATACTTACTTCCTGCTCTACAATACCTAAAGATGGAATGGAAATATATACTCAAACTCCAAGGCTTTTAAGATATAGAAGGAACATATTGGAGCTATTATTGGCTAACCACGATAGGGACTGTACTACTTGTGAAAGGACAGGAGCCTGCACTTTGCAGGATTTAGCTGTTAAGTTTGGTATCAAGAAGATCAGATTTGGCAGCTTAACTGAAAAAGAGCCTATAGACGATAGCAGCTTGGCCATCGTTAGAAATCCAAATAAATGTATTCTATGTGGCGATTGTGTCAGAATGTGTGAAGAGATACAAGGCGTTGGAGCTTTAAGTTTTGCTTATAGAGGTTCTGAAATGAAGGTAGCTACAGCCTTCGACAAGCCAATTGCAGAAACCCACTGTATTGATTGTGGTCAATGTAGAGCTATTTGTCCTACTGGAGCTATTGCTATTAAGAACGAAACTGATAAGTTCTGGAATTTAGTATTTGATAAGAACAAGAGAGTAGTAGCTCAAATAGCACCAGCTGTTAGGGTTGCATTAGGAGAGGAATTTGGCCTTGAACCTGGAGATATTACTATTGGTAAGATAGTAGCTGCTCTAAAGAAGATGGGAGTAGATGAGGTATATGATACATCTTTTGGGGCAGATATGACTGTAGTAGAAGAAGGAAGAGAGTTTATTGAAAGGTTTAGTGAAGGAAAGAATTTACCACTATTTACTTCTTGTTGTCCAGGATGGGTTAAGTTTGCTGAAAACAGATTCCCAGATATGCTAGATAATATATCCAAATGCAAATCTCCACAGCAGATGTTTGGCTCTGTAATTAGAGAATACTACAAGGAAAAGGATAGAGAAGAAGGAAAAGAAACAGTAGTAGTTTCAATCATGCCATGTACAGCTAAAAAAGCAGAAGTTGCTAGAGAAGAGTTTAAGGTGGATGGAGTAAGAGATGTAGAATTAGTTATTACTACTCAGGAGTTAGCAATGTTGATAAAAGAAGCAGGAATAGTATTTGATGAGCTAGAGGAAGAAGCCTTTGACATGCCTTTTGGATTAGCTAGTGGTGCTGGTGTAATATTTGGATCAACTGGTGGAGTTGCAGAAGCAGTAGTGACAAGCCTTTTAGAAGACAAACCTGATAACATGGACAAAGAGGTATTGTTCAAGGATGTAAGAGGATTAGAAAACATTAAGGAAGCAAGCTTTAACATAGGTGGTAAGGAAATAAAAGTAGCTGTAGTACATGGATTAAAGAATGCAGAAAAGCTAATCAACAGCATTAAGTCTGGAGAAAAGGAATACCACTTAGTGGAAGTAATGGCCTGCCCAGGAGGATGTATAGCTGGAGGAGGGCAACCTATTCCAATGACAAAAGAAATTAGAGAAAAGAGAGCAAAGGGCCTTTACAGATTGGATAAATCCTCCTATGTTAAGAGCTCAGAAGAAAATCCTGCAATAAAATATCTATTTGAAAACATGTTGAAAGATAACCATGAGTTGCTACATGTACACAAGGTGGAAAAACAAACTAATTAATAAAATGTATTGACAAAGAAAAAGTATATGTTATGATTAAGGTATACAAATTAATAGTTTAGCTCATATAAGTTCCATAATATGGTTGGAACGTTTCTACTAAGTGACCGTAAATCACTTAACTATGAGCGAAAGTGTACCTAGGGTTCCGGAGATTTTTCTCGTCTGGTCCGAGCGGTACAGATGCCTATTGGCATTACACCGAAGGGATAAAAGCCCAGTCGGGTAGGTTTCACTTACCTACCTGACTGGGCTTAATATTTTATATGGAAGATAAGGACACAATTTTATTGCATAGATTGGGGAATAAGTAAGCAGAATATTGGTATGAGGTGATTGGTATGAATTTAGTTTATAAGGGAAAAACTAAAGATTTATATCAGCTGGCTAATGGCAATTATCTTTTAAAATTCAAAGATGATGTTACTGGAGAAGATGGAGTTTTTGATCCAGGAGCCAATAGAGTAGGACTTACTATAGAAGGTGCAGGAAAAGCTGCCTTGAAGCTTAGCAAGTATTTCTTTGAAAAATTGAACAATTTGAATATACCTACCCATTACATAGAAGCAAATATTGAAGAAAACACTATGACTGTTTTACCTGCCAAACCTTTCGGAAAAGGTGTAGAGGTCATATGCCGCTATAGAGCAGTTGGAAGTTTCATAAGACGCTATGGCTTATATGCTGAAGAAGGTCAAAAGCTGGATGGCTATGTGGAAGTTACCCTTAAGGATGACCAAAGAGGAGATCCACTAATTACTGCTGATGCCTTGGAAATGCTAAATATAATGACTAAAGAAGAATATGAAATACTTACAGACCTTACTAGAAAGATATCAGACATTATAAAAGAAGAGCTTTCTAAAAAGGGTCTTGAGCTTTACGATATAAAGCTGGAGTTTGGCAGAGTTGGAGAGGATGAGCATATAGCTCTAATAGATGAAATATCTGGGGGCAATATGAGAGTATACAAGGATGGTAAATTTGTGGAACCTCTCCAGCTGACAAAACTCATACTAGGAGAATAAGCAAAATAGAATAATTTATGCTCATATAGGTTCCATAATATGGTTGGAACGTTTCTACTAAGTGACCGTAAATCACTTAACTAT
>CALBUB010000033.1 GCA_937967955.1 uncultured Bacillota bacterium
TCCATCCTCAGCTAGTGGATATAATGGTGGCTTTATTGAGTAAAGCTCAAAGGCGAGGAGAAGGGGATGATCTATTTGGTATAAATATGGGCTCTTTAATATTGAAGGTTGAGGACCAAATTAATATCATAGAGGGGATACTCCTTAATTACAACAGCTATTATGTTTTCAAGCCAGTGTTAGACTATGATATTTCCAATGTGGATTTATCTAATATAAGCCATGTGGAAATGGCAGTTAAGGGTTTAAATAGCCTTAATTATTATGAAGCAAAAATAGAGGATTTTCAAAACAATCTATTTTATATATCCTCCCTTGAAATAGTTCCATCAATTAACTGCTTTAGCCTTCCATGGTTGCTAGAAGGAGTATTATATGGAAGTGATGACAATAGTGAAAACCCTATAAATATAGTAAGAGTAGGCGGAGATTCTATGCTATTTTATATCCATAGTAATAAGTTAAAAACTAAGCCGAAGGAAGGAATACCTTTGAAAGCCAAAATACTATTTGATGAATGCCAGGTTGAAATTACTGGGACTATTATAAAAACCCATAATTTTGGAGTTTATAAGTATTTTGATTTCCAATATACCAATATTCCCGATTCCAAGAGGGACACTATCTATAGGCAGCTATTTAAAAAACAGATTGAACTTAGAAAAGCCGTAGCTAGATATAGCTAGGCTTTTTTAGTATTTAATATTTTTGTTGTATATTTTCATAAGCGTAGGAATAAGTATTATCTGTATTGCTATTCCAGGCAATGCTGTAAATGAAATTCCATATAGGTATATATTAAGAGGTGGCATTGGTATTCCAAATCCTTTGCCTAAAAGGATTAGTGCAAGGCTAGATCCTATTCTTCCAACTATCATGCTTATTATAAGGGAGAGGATTAGCTTCATATTCAACTTTTTATATAGAATTCCTGATACTAATCCATATAGGCATAGTTCTACTAACATAAGCCACAAAACTGGTTGGGGAGGCATTCCAGTAATAGCATAGTTAAGTATTGGAGTCAAAAAACCTGTTATGGCGCCTAGATAGGGACCTAGTATAAATCCAGACATAAGTACTGGGATATGCATAGGAAGAAAAACTGCCCCATTAATTCCCGTTAAATGGACTATACTAGGTAGTATTATTCCAATAGCAAGAAGCAAGCCCCCCATTACCAAATCCCTAGTTTTAAACATATTAACAACCCCTTCATGTGGTAAAGAATTTGCCAATATTATAACCATTATATAAATATTTTACAAGGTTTTTAAATTCCAGCAATTTGCCATTTTTAATGGATTATTATTAATAAAATCAATAACAAGCATTTCTTTCATAAATAAATATCATGGTACCAGCTAAAGTTGAAATTTTAGAGGCTTATAAAATTTCAAGCCTTGTAGCTATATTGAAATGCTATTTTATATAAGTACTATAATCGATTACAGAAAATCACCAAAATTTCATGGTAAGGAGGATTAGGATGAAAAGCAAAAGATATAAACTAATTACTTTTATGCTGCTTGTAGTATTATCTATGGCAGTTATTGTTGGCTGCTCAAAGGATGAGACTACATCTGCAGATGGAATAAAGGCAATGAAAGGGGATGAAGTAGTTAAGCTAAATTCAGGTAAGAAGAAGGACGACATTTTAATCATAGACGTCCGTTCTCCAGAGGAATATAAAGCAGGCCATATTCCAAATGCAATCAACATAAATATAGATGAATTTGAAAGCAGATTAAATGAAATTGAAGATTTAAAGGACTTCCCAATAATATTATATTGCAACTCAGGTAATAAGAGTGGACAGGCAGCAGAGATATTAGTAAACAACGGATTTAAAGATGTAACCAATGCTCAAGGAGTTAAGGAATTTGAATACGATTTAGTACATTATGAAGATGTTAGGGGAGCAGCTTTTGAAAAGCTAATTGCTGAAAATAGCGACATAGTGTTGGTAGATGTTAGACCAGAGGATCAAGTTAAGAAAGAAGGAATGATTGAAGGGGCAATAAACATACCTTTTGATCAAATAGAAAACAATCAAGACAAATTGCCAAAGGATAAAACTATAGCTCTATACTACAACACTGGTACCAAGAGTGCTGAAGCTGCTAAGAAACTAGAAGAACTAGGATATGAAAATGTGGTAAACAGCATAGAAGGTGTAAAAGAGTATCCCTTTACACTTAATAAGTATATAAGCATTTGAGAGCTGTGCAAATAGGTGAAAAATGTGCACAGCTCTTT
This sequence comes from uncultured Bacillota bacterium, assembly GCA_937967955.1. Taxonomy (GTDB): domain Bacteria; phylum Bacillota; class Clostridia; order Tissierellales; family Tepidimicrobiaceae; genus JAAYHX01. The sequence continues at coordinate 2,260 of CALBUB010000033.1, forward strand.
TTGTGCTTAAAGGTATTGATGAAGCTAGGGAAAAAACAAAAGGTTTTGATTTTAAGCATCAGGATATTGACAAATAATCCTTGTTTTAGTAAATTTTATAGTAAAAAAGGTAATACATAGAGAAGGCTGAACATATTAATTGATTAGTTGACAAAAATAAAAAATAAAATGAAAGGCGGTGACCCCTAAAAAGGGCGAATTATGGACCACCTGAAGAAGAATGAAAGCAATTCATTTTTGAGCATGTTGAAATTTTTAGTTCCGTCAGTACTTGGAGTACTAATATTAATGTTTCCAATTAAGTATGATGAAGGTACCACTATAGCAGTTGCATTGTTAGCTAATAAGTTGACCTCTTATTTAGAAGCTATTCTGCCAACTGTAGTGCTGCTATTAATAGGAGCCACTGCTTTATTAACGGCTATCTACAAAATCTCAAAGCCTGCTTTTATTGAAAATAGGCAATTTTTAAAGAACCTATGTAATGTGTCCGTATTTTGGCTTGTAGCTAGAATAGTAGGTTTTATTTTATGCCTGTTAGTATACCTTCAATTAGGGCCAGAATGGATCTGGTCAGAAAATACCGGCGGATTGATATTGTATGATTTGATATTATCTCTATTTTCTATTTTCCTATTTGCAGGCTTTTTCCTTCCACTTTTAACAGATTTTGGACTTCTTGAGTTTGTGGGAGTAATGGTTACTCCACTGATGAGGCCTGTGTTTACATTGCCTGGCCGTTCTGCTATTGACTGCGTTGCTTCCTGGGTAGGAGATGGAACTATAGGAGTAATACTCACAGATAGGCAATATGAACAAGGATACTACACAGCCAGAGAAGCATCAGTTATTGCTACAACTTTTTCTGCTGTGTCTATAACCTTCTGTCTGGTAGTTTTAAATCAGGTTGGGCTTACTAAATATTTTGGAATCTATTATCTTACTGTAGCTTTAGCAGGTATAGTGGCTGCCATAATAATGCCTAGAATACCTCCTTTATCAAGGAAAAAGGATACCTATTATCAAGGAGTTAAAATGGATAAAGGTGAGAATGTCCCTGAAGGATATTCTTTATTAAAATGGGGATTAACTCTTGCAGTAAAAAAGGCAGAAGACAATATAAGCCTTAAGAAATTTTTCAAAAATGGCGCCAAAACCGTTTTTGATATGTGGTTTGGAGTGCTCCCATCCATAATGGCCTTTGGAACTATTGCTCTTATAATTGCAGAATTTACTCCAGTATTCCAGTGGTTAGGGGTGCCTTTTATTCCACTGTTTAAACTTCTTAATATCCCATATGCAACAGAAGCATCCCAAACTGTAATGGTAGGCTTTGCAGACATGTTTTTACCTGCAGTAATTGGAGCAAGTATACCTAGTGAAATGACTCGCTTTGTAGTTGCTTGTCTTTCAGTGACCCAGCTTGTATACCTATCAGAGGTTGGAGCAGTAGTGTTAGGGGCAAAGGTGCCTGTAGATCTTAAGGACTTATTTATAATATTTATAGAGAGAACCTTAATTACCTTGCCAATTATTGCAATAATTGCTCATTTGATATTTTAAATTGATATAATAAAGGCCTATAGTTAGAAGCTATAGGCCTTTATTTTGTATATTTTAGAAGCTAGGAGGCGTCATTGCCCATACGGATTCACAGATTTCGTCTCCAATATTTATGTATCTGTGGGGGATGGAGCTGTCAAAGTATATGCTGTCTCCTTCTTCTAATATGTATTCTCTATTTTTCATCTTAACCATCAGCTTCCCTTTGATGACTATTCCGCATTCTTCTCCTTCATGGGTTACAAAGTCTTCGCTTGAATAGTCACCAGGCTTAAGGGTAATGTAGAGAAATTCGATTTTTCTGTTTAAATCTGGACTCAATAGTTCATAGATGGCATTATCGTTGGATATGATTATCCTTTTTCTGTTGTTCTTTTTAACTACAGGGTTTGGAAAGTCTTTGACGTCTTCATCGAAGAAATATCCTACAGAAACTTCAAGGCTTTTGGCTATTTTCCAGAGAGAAACAATGGAAGGGGTTACTAGATTCCTTTCAATTTGGCTTATAAGGCCTGCGCTTAGCTCTGATTTATTTGCTAATTCAGCTATGCTCATACCTTTTTCTTTTCTCAATTCTTTTATTTTGTTGCCAATATTTATTTCCATCGCTATTTCCTCCAGATTTTATTTTTATATCTCAATTTTAACATAAAAGATAGAAAATATAAAAGATTTATTATATTGAATAGTCATTTAATATATTGAATATTAATTTAATAAAAGGTATAATTATAATAACAGAATAAA
>CALBUB010000034.1 GCA_937967955.1 uncultured Bacillota bacterium
GAAGTAAGGGACATAATAACATTTCTAAGTTTTGTTCCACCTTCTGAGCCCTTGATACCACGGTTTGCAAGAACACCAAGCATGACATTTAATGTATCAAGTTCTTGTCCTGCATTTTTCATGGTGGCCCCAGCCACTAAGATACCTTCCCCAAGTTGCTGAACATCGGTATTAGACTTTTGAGAAGTCCTAGCCATCATGTCCATATAGGAATCCATATCTGAAATCTCAAGTCCTAAGGCTGCCATAGAGTCAGTAACAAGATCTGATGCTTTGGCTAAATCCATGCCACCTGCAGCTGCTAGGGTTAAAACTCCTGGAAGTGCATCAATGGCCTGTTCAGCATCATAACCAGCGAGGGCTAGGTAGTTTAAGGCATCAGCCGATTCGGAAGCAGAAAATCTTGTACTAGCACCAGCCTCTTTAGCTGCCTCTGAAAGTTTTTTAAATGCCTCTTCGCCTTCCACGCCAGTAAGTCCCATAGTTGCTTGCACTTGTTTCATGGAATCTTCATAGTCAGCGTAAACATTCAAAGAGTCCTTTATCCATTTGCCTGTAGCTACAGCACCTGCACCTATTGCAGCCATAGCTGCTGCAGCCGCTTTTAGTCCTGCAACTAGGGTTTTACCAGCAATCTCTCCAGCCTGTTTTAAGCCACCTACAAGTTTATCAAGCTTTTCTCTATTAAGCTTTTTTACTTCTTCTTGAGATTCTTTTAATTCACGCTCCATATTATTTAGTTCGGCATTGGCATTGTTAAGCTGTGTCTGCCAAGAGAGGGTTCTTCTATCATTTTCACCAAAGGAGGTGGCAGCATTAGATAATGCTTTTTCTAAAGTAGAGACTTTTTCTTTTTGTGCATCTATTTCTTTATTAAGCTGGTTGTTTCTAGCTGTAATGGCCTGAATAGATTTGTCGTTCTTATCAAACTCAGAGGATACAAGTTTCATTTCTGAGCCTAAGACCCTAAAGCTTTGATTGATTTCTCTAAGGGCATTTTTAAACTGCTTTTCACCCTCAATACCAATTTTAAACCCAAAGTCTGACACCTTACCACCTCCTTAGATTCCCATAGGAATAATCTCATCAATAGAAACTTCTCTTTTAGGCTTTGCCATTCCAGTAAATTGCTTGTGAATTTCCCATTGATCCAAAAGCTCCCCTATTGGCATAAGCCAAACATCTGACTCTGGTCTATGAAGCTGAGTTACTCCATAATAAATAAGTCGAGCAAACAATTCTTCATCGCTTACTCGACTTGCTCGTTTTTTGAGTTTTCGTCCTCTGACTCTATATTTCTTTTTGTTCCCTTAAACATTGCTTCCATAATGGAATCTTTATATGTTGCTAGTTCATGAGGGGATGTTAGAAGTTCTACATCATCTTCAGTTAATAATTCTTCCTTTTCTCCATTAAGTCTGTTGTTGATTAAGATGCTTTGATTAGCCAAAAGTGCAATAAGCCAGACAATTTCTTCTAGTGCCATCTCAAAATTCTCTGCCTTCATTAACTTTTCACCAAGATTTTCAAGACCACCATAACGTTTTGCTATTTCCTTTGTTGCCTTTGTAGTTAAAATAAGGCGATATTCTTTGCCACCTATAGTTATCAGACTGCTACGTTCCTTGTCCATAATATTCCTCCTTATTCCTCTGTTCCATTAGCAGTGAAGAGAGGTTCATAAACTTCGTTATACCACCCAGTTATTATTTCAGAGGACACACCCTCATCACCCTCACTAACTTCAGCCTTCCATGGATGCTTTCCTTGACCGTCAAGTTTATTTCTACGAATGACAGTCCCTTCAATGGTAGGCGTTGAGAAAGTAATACTATCTCCTTTAGTAGCAAGGTTCGTAGCTGGGATGCCAAACTTCACACGGTATAGCCAAAAGTAACGATATTTTCCGTTTGCTTTTTTAGCTCTAAAACCTATTGCTACAGGATCGCCCCCATCTTCACTTGTTGAGATTAATACTTTGTTATCATCAATTGTTGCCCCTGTTAAATCACTGGCAGCTTCTACACCAATATCATCGATTCCAAGAGAGAGTGTACCATTTTGAAATTCCTTAATGATTTCTGCAGCACCGTCATCTGCATAAAGGGTTGCTTCTGCAAGTTCTACTGAAAGCTCCGCACTAATTGCTTTTGCTAAAGGAATAGGGGTATCATAGGTTTCATCACCGTTTGAATCTTCTGTTATTTTTGCATAATAAAGTCTATCAAGACCGATTGTTGCCATATGTTAATCCTCCTTATCTAACTTAAATTTATAAGATTTTGCTACATCTAGAGCATAGTGGTGATATCCAGTATCGTCCTCATGCCCTAAATATCTCATATCAGTTATTGTAAAACCCGCACCTAAAAGGGTACGGGTTAGTGTGTTTTTAATCTTTATATAATTTTCTTTAGAAAATAAGGAAAGTCTTACTTCTTGTATTTCATACTCTGGAAGATTATCTGCATAAACCTCAAATAAATCTACAAGAGGAGTTGCAACAAGATAGATATCGGGAGGGTTATCTGAAAAAACCCCAGTTTCCATAGGAATGTCACAAATATTTGAGAGAGTGTTTATTTCACTTAGAATACTCATATATTTTTTACCTCCCGATCAAATCTTTCCCTCATAGCCTCAATACAAGGTTTTCTCGAAGTTCTTCTAGCAGGCTTTAAAAACGGCTTTGCTGGTTGATTAGATTTTCCATACTCAAGGATATTTGCAATTTTAGCATTACTATCACCATCTTTTCTTGGCTCTTTAAAACCTACCTTAACATTATGATTTCCATTTCTATCTAATAGGGCAGGGGAGAGGCCAAGGGAGGATACAAGTTCTCCAGTAGAGCGACTCTTTACTTTTGTTCCTCTTCCAATGGAGGATTTAAGATTCGATTTTACATGTTCGAGGACAACTTCACCACCAGACTCAAGTACCTTAGGGATAATTTCATCCGTTTTATCACCAAGTTTTGAAATCTTCAATAGAAAATCTTCAGGCATTCTCATAGATACTTTAGCCATCTGATACCACCACCTTTTTTGCTAGAACTTCAACATACATTCCACGGTTTTTTATGTCCTCTACACTTATAATTTCATAACGGTCACCACTACAGCCAATTATCATCTTTGATGTAATATCCACATCTGGGATTTTACGAAACCTAAAAAGGGCACTAGCTTCTGAAAACAAGGCTCTGTTTGCCCATTTTTCACTAGCATGCCTTTCTTCTTTATAGGCTCTTATGGTGGCTAGGATATTATCATTAACCTTACTAAATCCTTCATCATCTTTAATTCTTTCAACAAGAATAATATCTATAAAAGTATTGATTTTTCCAAGTCCCATAACCTACACCTTCCAATCTTTATCAAGGCGTAAAAGATTATTAATCGTTTCTCTTGCTTGCTGACCTGCAATAGCGGTATCAGCAAAGAAGCCACCTGTACTACCATCACGGCTTTCATAAAAGTGGGAGGATAGCATAATGATAGCTTGCTCAGTGACTGGAGACATTGTGTTTTCACTGTAGTATCCTTCTTTTAAATGTTGATAGCTCTCAGCATAGGATATAGCGGCGTCAATATACATTTCCAAAAGCTCATCATCTTTA
>CALBUB010000035.1 GCA_937967955.1 uncultured Bacillota bacterium
CCCTCCCTGTGGATGGCCACCACTATTACCGTTTTTGTATAGTCAAAATTTTGAGTATCAGTACCTACCGAAATCTTATAATTACTGTGAGGAGACTTCTTTATGAAATCCTTTATTATCCTTATCATCCTTTCATAGGAAACCTTCCCATAGGTGGGACTATACATATAATCATCTCCAATTAGTCATTTACTATATCCAGCAAATGACCTATATTTTATTAAACAAATAGATAACAATTAATCATCCATATAAGTATTTTATGTCTATATTTCTACAAATTAACCATATCTCCTTCAATTATTGTGTTTTTTTGACGTAAATATTAACATGCCAATTATTAGAAAAACAACCCTATCTTCTATTAAAAAGTCAGGGTTGTACTATTTACTCCTTCCTTTCTCCTCTAGGCTTCTTCTTTTTTTTATCTCTAATATGGAGATTCATTAGAATATATCCAACTATTCCTATAGCAATTAATATAAGACCTTTTAAAACTGTCAAGTAACCTTCTTTCTGATATACTGAATAAGCAATGGGCACTGCTGTAGATGGAATAGCTGCTAAAATGAGTATGAAAAAAACATCCCTTATTAAATATGGAAAGCGTTCAAATAAATCCTTATCATACATAGAAAAATATCTTATTACAAAACCTATAGGAAAAATAAGTACCACTATATTAAAAATATGTTTTAATTCAGGCCACATGGGAAAGGGAAACAAAAAAGGACATATTAGTGCAAAGAGCCCTATCCACATAAACCATGAGCCTAAGGTTATTCCTAATATACTAAAAAACTTTTTCAAAACTCTCCCTCCAATTTCTAACTATATTTATATTCTAACAGCTTTATCACCTAAGGGAAACTGTTTTTTTGCCTTTATTTATTTATCAGAATTTACTTATTAGGGTAATATAATGATATAATATAAAAAAGTTTAAAGAAAGGATATAAACATGGTAATCAATTTTAATTATCCCAAAAAAACTATTGACTACATTTCAGGCCATATATTCAAAGGGAAAAACTATAGGTGTAGCTATATAAGATTTAGGACACTTTATAATAATTTCTCTCCTGGTACTGAAAATGTAGAACTATACCTTTATGAACCTAAAAAGAAAACAAGGGCCTCCACCATAATACTCCATGGACTAGGTAGTAGAAATATAAAATTCATATTGAAATTGGGACCCCTACTGGCAAATGCCGGGGTATGTAGCGGAATACTCATACTTCCAGGAAACTATACTAGGGTTGAAAAAAACTCGGTTAGTGGAAGAAGCTACCTATTCCCTAATATTGATATTATGTTTAAATTTTGGGAGCATGGGGTTGTTGATACATTGGCCACTATAGATTTAATGGAACAGTTAGGCCTTTGGAAGGAAAACAATATGATACTTGGATATTGTTTAGGAGGAATGGTAGCCACAATAGTAGGAGCCATGGATAGTAGGATAAATCATCTCTTATTTATGACTACTGGAGGCCATTTGCCACAGATATTCCATCAATCTCCAGTAACTAGATTTGCTAGGAGATTGTTTGAAAACGGGCTTAAAACTGACTATTATTTGGAAGACAAAGAAAAGCTTTATAAAATATATGATGAGCAATTTCCTAAAGTTAAAGAAATGTCCTTTGAAGAAATAACAAAGGCTGACATCCATCCCCTTTTTAAGGTGGATCCTATATCCTATGCTCATTTATTAGATAAGAAAAAGGTAACCTTTATTGACGCTTATTTTGATAGGACCCTTCCTGTGGAAGCAAGAAAAATATTATATGAGGAAATGGAAGGGGCTAATAGAAAAATACTTCCTATAAGCCATGTTAGTTGGTTGCCCTTTGGCTATTTTCTTGCCAAATACATGCTCTATAAATTAAATATAAATGAAAAAGAAATAAAGAAAGCCTTATTAACCAGAGAAGTAATAGAAAATCCTCTAGAAAAATAATTTAGGTGAATATTATGGAAAAATTAAAAGAAAAGATAAGAGGCTCCTTTTTTGTAATCAACAAAATATACATGCTACTAATATTCCTATTATTGGCTATACAAGATTTAACTTTAGGCCTCTACTACTTTATAATGGCAGCTATAATATATGTGTGGAAAGTTCTCAACTCCAAATTACCTATAGAAATAGATAAAGCTTTTACTTGTAAAACTTTTGTCTACAAGGAGTTGAAAAATAGGAAGCTGAAATTAGATTTATGGCTTCCTGGAAATGATAAAAAATATCCCCTAGTCTTCTTCTGCCATGGTGGCGGCTGGCTTTCTGGCTTTAGGAATCAGCCTAATAATGTATCCTGGTGCAAATACTTAGCATCAAAAAATTTTGCTGTTGTAAGTATCGACTATAGGTATGGCTACAAAAATAGTATGGAGGATATACTCTCTGACTATAGCGACGCTTTAGATTTTGTTAAGAGAAATTATGACAAAATGTCTATAGATAAGAATAATATAGTGCTAATGGGCTTGTCAGCAGGGGGACACCTATCTCTCCTCTATTCTACTTATTTTACAAAGATTAAAAATGAGGCTAGAATGGAAGGAATTAAAGCAGTAGTAGCCTATTATGCCCCAACAGATTTAAAGGATATATTTGTTCCTGATAATAAATCGATTTTTTCAAGATTTGCAACTAGAAAAACTTTAAAGGCTAACCCAAAAGAAGAAGTAGAAATCTACAATTACTATTCTCCCATCAATTGGGTTAGTGAAAACATGATTCCTTGTTTACTTGTACACGGAAAATTGGATAATGTGGTTCCCTTTAATTCCTCAGTTAAATTTGTAAAAAAACTTAAGGAATATAATATTAAGCATACCTTTTTAGTACACAAAAAAGGGAAGCATTCTTTTGATACAAGCCTTAATGATATTTTTACAGTAAACATACTTGAAAGGACTGCCAGATTCATTAAAAAATATTTATACTAAAGTTGGTGATATTATGCTCATTACAAAAATTGAACCACAAAAAAATCCAGATAGGGTAAATGTATATATAGATGGAAAATTTGCCTTTGGAATATTAAAAGAAATACAGTTAAAATATTCCCTAGATGAAAATATGGAAATAGATAAAGACTTTATTAAAGACGTGCTATTGGAGGAAGAAAAGCTTAAAGCTAAAAATAAGGCATTAAGGTTCCTCTCCTATCAAAGGCGTTCTACTAAAGAGGTAAAGGACAAGCTGGAAAGAGAAGGCTTTGAGACTTTTATAATTGAAGAAACTATTGCTTATTTAAAAAGTTACAATTTATTAGACGATCTAGAATATGCTAAGGCCTTTATGGAAGCAAAAGCAAGACAAAATAAATATGGTCCTGAAAGGATTAAGTTTGAGCTATATAAAAAAGGGATTCCTAGGGAAATAATAGATAAAGTTTTGGAAGAATATCCAGATGAATATTCTATTGCATATAATTTGGCCCTAAAAAAGAAAAAAACTTATAAAACTAATGACAGAAGAGTCCTCTATGGCAAACTAGGAAATTTTCTACAACAAAAAGGCTTTACTTACGATTGTATTTTAAGGGTATTAGAAGATATATTAGAATAAATAAAGAGGTAAATATAGAATTTATCTATATTTACCTCTAAGCATACTAATTTTGCCCTTCTCCTACCTCTATTATTTCAGGCAATGGATGGTAGCTGCTTATACCTAAATTTTTAGTTTTCACCTCTCCATTTTCATATCTGATTATAACTTTAGATTCAACAGTAGCCCCCTTTATTCCCTTTATTACAACTTTCTTCTCCCCTTCTTTTAACTCTGGCTTTGTTCTATAGTAAGTGGGATATTCTATAGTATTTAAAATATTATGACTCCACTCTACTTCTGGTCCTTTTTCTTGGCCATAAAAGCCAATGTATAATCTATCCCCTATTAGTTCAGACCAAATCAATATTGGATAAGCTTTATTGTTCCTAAAGCGAAAATCCTTATAGCCATAAGCTACAGTAGCATCCTGGCCATAGGGTACATAGTTTACAGGCATAGAATGGTTATGCCTTTCTATTATTTCTAAGTCACTTAATATTGCCACATTATATAAAGTTGTAGCTATCTTACATACTCCCCCACCTTCAGTTTCAACTAAATTTGGTCCTGCAAAGGAAGTACCTAGTTTATAGCCTCTTTCCTTAGTATAAGGTCCTATTTGTTCATTTTGAGAAAAGATCTCATTAGGCGGCACTAAAATACCCTTTACCGAACTGGCTGCCAATCTTACATTGTGCTCTTCTCCTGGTAAAGGCTCTACCAATACGGAACAAAAAGCTGCCATTAAAACTGGAGTATTGTACTCTTTTTGTGCCTTTAAAAAATCCTCGTCATATTGCCAAGGAAGATTTTCTACAGGGCCAGATGTATTAGGAAGGTCTATTTCATGTTTTTCTATATCATCTGCCTGTATTTCTACTGGCTTTTCTTCAATACCTTCTGCAGCTTTATTAGGATTATATGATTCCAAAGCCAGCAGCATAGCTAAATTAGCCATAATAGCTGATATTTTATCTTTAAACATGGACATCCTCCATTTTTACTTTCTTTTATATTTTATATAGTATATATTCTCTTTTAGCTTGCAAAAAATATACATAAAAGCATAGTTTACCCTAAAAGGGTTATGTGGTAAAATAATGGTAAACAAATTTTTGCTTTTAAACTCTTTAATATGAGGTGGTTTTTTGTACGACTTTTTCGATAGCCTATTAGAAAAACCAGTTATTGCTGCTGTAAACTGTTTAGACTACTTGGACAAGGCCATTGCTTCCCCTTGTAAAAACATTTTTCTACTTACAGGAAACATTTTTAACTTAAAAGAAATAGCTCGCCGAGTACAATCAAAGGATAAGGGCATATATATCTGTGTTGATCTTATAGATGGCTTTTCTAAAGATACTTGGGGTTTAGAATATGTTGTAACCAAAATCAAGCCTGATGGAATAATAACTGGCAAAACTAATCTAGTAAAGCTTGCTAAGGATCTTGGTGCCTTTACCATATATAGACAGAAAATAGTCGATTCTACTTCCCTTAGTGAAGGAATAATAAATATTAAAACTTCCCGCCCCCATGTGGTGGAACTATTACCTGGAATAATCCCTAAAATTATCCAGCAACTTTACAAAGAAACTAAAATACCTATAGTTGCCAGTGGTCTAGTTTCAGATAGGGAGGATGCTTTAACTAGTTTAAATGCAGGAGCAATAGGTATAGTAACTTCAAAAGAACATATATGGCATATGTATAAATAATAAAAGATGAGCAAGAAATTCTTGCTCATCTTTTAATTTGCTTGTTCTGTCCGTTT
>CALBUB010000036.1 GCA_937967955.1 uncultured Bacillota bacterium
TTTAGAAAATGGGAATATAAAGTTATAAGGATAGCTTCAAAGAGCACACCTTTTGCTTAATATTAATCAAGAGGTAAAAAACGTATAATTTTTTGTTTTTATATGGTAAAATTAAGAAAAGCCTAAAAGGAGGCAAATTTTATGAAAATGTCTAAAAGAATTAAAAATATTACAGACAGCATCAGATATAGCTTTGAAAGGTTTCCTTTAACTGTTTTAACATCTACAGCTGTAGTTATTCTATTGATTACACTATCTGAAATGGGAACACAATTTACTCCTGTTGAAAGGGATAAGTTTATAAGGTTTACTATGACGGTTGCATTAGGAATACCCTTGTCAGCCTGTATAAAATTTATATATGAAAGGATAGAGGATAGAAAAAAACTATCTAGCATCATAGGATATTTACTTGGAATAGCCTTTTTAATTTTATATTATTTTCTCTTTTTAAAAGCTTTAAACTGGGTGAGTATAGCAAGATATATAGGTTTGTCTTTGGTTCTATATTTAGCCTTTTTCTTTATACCATGGTTTAAGAAAAAAGCTGGTTACGAGTATTATATTATAGATATATTGTTTAACTTCATTATTACTGCCATATATTCCTTTGTGCTTTTTTTCGGAATAGTAATTATATTGTTTACCATAGTGCAGCTATTTAATGTGGATATACCAGATAAATTTGTATACTATTCTTTTTTGATTATAGCAGGAATATTTGCACCTTCTTTGTTTTTGGCTAAAATTCCCCAACTTAAAGGGGATTCCTATAAAATAGAATATCCAAAAGCTTTGAAAGTGTTGCTCTTATATATAGTAATACCATTGATTACAGTGTACTCAATTATTCTTTATGTATATTTTATGAAAATAATCATCACAAGAAATTGGCCCCAAGGCTTAGTTTCCCATTTAGTATTATGGTATTCTGTAGTCAGTGTTGCAGTTATTTTCTTAATAAGCCCTATACTTGCTGATAACAAGCTAGCTTATAGGTTTAAATTCCTTTTTCCCAAATTCATACTTCCTATTTTAGCAATGATGTTTATTTCTATGGGAATTAGAATTAATGCCTATGGAATAACAGAAAGCAGATATTTTGCTTTAGTGTTAGGCCTATGGGTCTTGGGAGTAATGGTATATTTTTCTTTAAAGAAGAGATTAACAAATATAGTAATACCAATATCCCTATCAATAGTAATACTTTTATCCATAATTGGCCCTGTAAGTAGCTTTTCAGTATCAAAGTTTAGCCAAAACAATAGGCTTAAAAATATACTAGAACAAAATAGCATGTTAACTGGAGAGGGGATCTCTAAGAAGGAAGATATACCTAGAGAAGATAAAGAGGAAATAAGTGCCATACTCATGTACTTTGAAAATAGGCATTCCTTAAAGGATGTAAAATATATACCAGAAGATTTTCAAATGGAGAATATGGAAGAAGTTTTTGGCTTTCCATATACTGAAAAGAGACAAGACGAAGCTGACTATTTTTCCTATTATATGAATTATGAGGATAGAAAAGCCTTAGATATAAAAGATTATGATTACTATATCAATAGCATTACTTTAATGCAAAGAGAAGTAGAAGTGGAAGGTTTAACTATTAGCTATGAAAATAATACTATTAGAATTGTGGAAGACCAATTAATATATGAATGGGATTTAAAAGACCCTGTTAGTAAGCTATTAACTAAGGAGAAGCAATTAAATAAGTATGATTATCAACTTCAGCCAGAAAAAGCTATCTTTGTTAATGAAAATGAGAGAATAAGAGTAAAGATTTTAATAACTAGTTTTTCAGCTATGAAAGAATTAAATGATGAATATATATTAGACCATGTAGAATTTGAAATGTTAATTGATATTAAATAAAAATATTTAACTTTAAGGGGGGTAATAATTGAAAGGCCTAAAGCAGTTTTCTATAGTGTTATTGATACTGGCTTTGGGGGAGATTTTACAATTGAAGTTTAATATCCCAGTTCCTGGTACTATACTAGGAATGGTTATTTTGTTATTTTTATTGTTGCTTAGAATTATTAAATTAAAGACTATAGAAAATATATCAAATGTCCTATTGGAACATTTAGCTTTGTATTTTGTTCCAGTAAATGTAGGGGTAATAGTCTATTATGATAATATAAAAAGCCAATTGTTAAAGTTGTTTATTGTACTTATAGTTTCAACAATAGTTGTGATGGCTGTAACTGGCTTGACAGTTCAGCTATTAGATAAGGCCATTAGAAAACAGAAAAAGGGGGAGAAACATGAGAGCCTTTTTTAATACGCCACTATTTGGGGTGACTATAACAATAATAACATTTTTACTAGGAAAATATATTAACGAGAAAACCAAGAAAGCTATTTTAAATCCCATATTATTGTCTGCCATTATGATTATGGTCTTTTTAAGCCATTTTAATATAGAATATGAAACTTATAACTCAGGAGGAAGGCTTGTAAGCTTTTTTATTGCTCCAGCTACAGTAGTGTTGGCAGTTCCCTTATATAAAAACATTAGATTGTTGAGAAAAAAGTGGCTTCCCATATTAATAGGAATTACAATGGGAAGTTTAGCAGGACTTTTTACTGTATATGTCTTGTGTAAGCTCCTAGATTTAGACCGTACTATACTGATATCCATGCTTCCTAAATCTACAACTGCAGCTATTTCTACTAGCCTATCTGAGCAAATTGGAGGCATACCAGCTTTAACTATGGCTTTTACAGCTGTGACAGGTATTGGTGGTAATGTATTAGGAGAGTATGTATTCAATATATTTAAAATCAACGACAAAGTATCTAAAGGGGTTTCCTTGGGAACAGCTTCCCATGCAGTTGGTACCGTTAAAGCGATGGAGCTGGGAGAAACGGAAGGAGCCTTATCTTCCCTTTCCATAACTGTAGCTGGAATTATAAATGTTTTCTTAATTCCCTGGTTTATGAACTTATTAAGCATCTAAAAGCTTATGTATTGACTAAGTAAAAATAGAAGCCATATGTGTGCAGGATAGAATATATAGAAAAATTTCTTTATATTAGGTCCCCTTTGGCCGTTATACATTAATATAAAAGGCAGAGCAAAAAGCTGCATCCATTGAATATTGGGAATTAGAAGTAAAGATATTACTATGTAGGCAAGGGACATTTTTTTCTTATCATATTTTAAGTGGTGAAAAACCATAATAAGAATAGTAGCTAGCAGAGAGCCTTCTGCAATTAAGGTTAAAAATATGAATATTATCAATAAAAATATATTTTTATCCTTTTTTTCAGTTTCCTTTATAAGAGAAAGATTAACGGCTAAAGTGAAAAATATATTGTTTGAAATAAAGGGTTCAGCCCTAAAAGGAAGCCAAAGAATAATATTTCCTATAAACATTATAAGGGCCCCTATATAAAGCCTCTTAATATAACTATTTCTATCCCTAGTGTGGTCATAACCTTCCGTTGCCAAAAAGAAAAAAACAGGGGCTACAAGTCTTCCTAACCAGCGGAAATACCCTGGTGCAGTTGGGAAAAAGTAGCCTATATGGTCTATAACCATCAAAAAGGTCATTAGTAGTTTTAAAGAAAAACCACTGAATATCTGGATATTCATATGTTTTCCTCCTTATAATATTATTACTTATTATATCAGAGGATATCTATTTTCAAAATACTGTCTGCCACTTTTTACCTCGTATGTAATAAGATAATGGTTTAATACTACATACGAGGTGATAAATATGAGCAAGAAGGAAACTAATAGAAAAATTGACGATAACTTTTTCAGAAAAATGAACTATGAAATAGGTGAAGAATTGGGAATCTTAAATAAGGAAGATATGAATAACACTAGTAAGATAAAGAACGTGAAAAATGTGAAAATAAAAAGGGCCAAGAGATTAGATGATATAATAAACCCTAGTTAGACTAGGGTTTTGTTTCTTTTGGAAAAATTATTGCATAGAGCATATAGAGGGTATATAATTCAGTGAGAATCTATTATTGGTGCTAATTTTATAATGCTTATATATGAAAGAAGGGGTATAATGAAAAGAGCTTTTTTGCTTAAACTCATATTATCAATAGTTTTTATAGTTATGTTATCTGGATGTACTAATGATGACAATCATAAAGATAACAGCGTTAATAGCAATTACATAGAGGAAGAATACAATTTACCGGTAGAGAATGGAGAGATTCATGGAACTCTTTTAATGCCAAAAGGTAAGGATAGTTCTATAGTAGCCCTTATAATAGCTGGTTCAGGCCCCACAGATAGGGATGGGAACAATCCTTCTGCTGGTGAAAACAACAGCTTGAAAATGATAGCACAAGCCCTAGCTAATGAAGGGATAGCTTCCGTAAGATTTGATAAAAGAGGAATAGGAGAAAGCAGTTACTTAGTAGAAAAAGAAGAGGACCTATTATTTGAAGATTATGTTAAGGATGTAGTAGCCTGGATAGAAAAATTAAAAGAAGATCCTAGATTTGAAAAGGTGGTAGTCATAGGCCACAGTGAAGGAGCTTTAATTGGTTCTATAGCCGTTAACCAAACCAAGGCTGATGGTTTTATTTCAGTAGCAGGAGCAGGCTATCCAGCTTATGAAATACTGGAAAGACAGCTAAAAGTTCAGTCGGGAAAAGTTTTTAATATCTGCAAGCCAATAATAGATGAATTGATGAAAGGAAACCTAGTAGAGGATGTGCCTGAAGGCTTGTATTCTTTATTCAGGCCAAGTGTTCAACCCTATCTTATATCCTGGTTTAAGTATGAGCCTGCGGAGGAAATAGCTAAGATAGATGTACCAATATTAATAATACAAGGGGATAGGGACTTGCAGATAACTGTTGATAATGCAAAACAGCTGCATAAAGCAAATCCAAGAAGCGAATTAGCAATTGTTCCAGGGATGAATCATGTATTAAAGGATGCACCAGAGGAGCGAGAAGGAAATTTAAAAACTTATAATGACTCAAATTTGCCTTTAAATGAACAGTTTGTTCAAGAGCTTGTTAAATTTATAAATGAATTATGATAAAGGAGATGATGATATGGCAAAAGAAATTGTTTTTGCAGGGGGTTGCTTTTGGGGAGTAGAAGAGTACTTCTCAAGAATTGATGGAGTTTTAGAAACCAAAGTTGGATATGCTAATGGCCATACAGAAAATCCTACCTACGAGGAAGTATGTACCAATACTACTGGCCATGCAGAAGCTTGTTATGTAAAATATGATGAAAATATAATCTCTTTAGAAGAGCTATTAAATAGATTTTGGAGGATAATCGATCCAACACTGTTAAATCGCCAAGGGCCAGATATTGGTAGCCAATACAGAACTGG
>CALBUB010000037.1 GCA_937967955.1 uncultured Bacillota bacterium
TTAGTAGGCAGATTTGCAAGGCCTAATCTATTTATGCTGGCCACATAAACACCCCTTATCTTTAAGTTTCCGCACAATTACAATTGTTAATGGGTTTACTCTATTATAACATATATATTTTATTGAAATTGATTAATATAAAATTTTTATAACTTTTCTCTGACATAAAATAAGGCTTATTAGCAATACAAGGAATTTTCTTAAATACGAGATCTGCTAATAAGCCTTTAATGAAGCTAAAATACATTGCTATGCTCTTTGGGCCCTTTTGGAGAATATGAGACCAATGAGTAAAAAGGCCACTGCAAATAACACTTGCATGAAAAGTTCACCTTTTATATCCAAAAGAGAACTGATAACCTTATTATTAGCTTTTACAAAGTAGTAGGTTGGGAAAAACTTGGCTATCATCAATACCTTTTCCCCTAATATTTCCTGGGGCACCATTACCCCGGATATGAAGGAAGTTCCTAAGGATAATACTGTAGATATAGCATTTATTGCATACTTGTTTCTAGTAATACTGTTTATTAGGAAAGTTAAACACAAAACAGAAAGGGAAAACACAAGTAAATTTACAATGTATTTAATAAATTGTACTTCCTTTACGTATCTTCCCATTAATACAATACTTCCTAAGACAAATATTAATGTACAGATACTGGCTACTGTCAGCTGCCCCAAATATATTTCCCTATTAAACTGTAAGAATCCCTTGGCGGATATCCTTCTTCTCATTTCAATATTTTTATCAGTAAAGTCTGACATGACCAAGCCTATGGCAGATATATAAACAGCCATAGTTACATAGCCAGTAAAGTTAAAATAATACCTAAACCATTCTATTATTCTATCATTAGCTGAACCTTTATCCTTAGCTATAAGGTTTACATTTACAGTTTCACTTAAGGCAGAATCTACATCCTCCAGCATGAATTCCCCATCTTTATAGGTAATATTTGCAAAGGAAAGATACTTATTTACCTGATTGTGAATTTGTATGGATTGAGGCTTTCTTTCATCTGTATAGATAATAACAGCCTCTTCCCTGTTCTTCACTTTATCATCAAAGCCTTCAGGAATAATTATCACCCCATCAGCTATCTGTAAAAAGATCTGTTCTTTTATAAAGTCTTCATCCTCTTTGGTATCAACTATATTATTTTTGCTTTCAATATACTTTCTCAGACCTCTTGATAGCTCACTGTTTTCCTTATCTATTATTCCTACATCTAGCCTTGTTTCTGTAAAAATCCTTTCTCTTTCATGGGAACCAATGCTGTTTATTACAGAGATGATAAAAAAGATGCATATATAAACTAGGATTACCCATTTATGTTTCCAAGCTATTTTACTAAAATATCTATATACTGTCATAGCTTTTCCTCCTTAAGAATATATAGGACATGAATAGCAACAGCAAGGTATAAATGAGGAGAATAACTATTCCTTCTGTTACGCTTTTAGTGCTTCCTAAAATGTTTATCCTGTATAGATTATTGGAGATTATGGAAATAGGATTGATCCTTCCTATAATAGGCACATTCTTGTCTATTATAATTTTAATCCAAGGGCTCATCATTCCCGATAGGAAGGATAAGAATAGGGTAACAGCTATACCTGTAACAGTTTTCACATTCACGCTTTTCTTATTAGAGGAGCCTATAAATATCCCTAAGGCTATGCCGAACAAGTTGCCCAAAATTATCAGTAGTAAACTGTACAAATACTCTTTGAACAATTCAATTTTTAGGATATACTCTATAAATAAAAGAAGCATTACATTTGATAATAGATTTAATAGAAAAGCCACAATTGTTCCTGCCATTAGAAAATCCTTCTTCTTTAAAGGGGTTACATTCAACCTAATCCCCAAATTAGATAGATTTGCTTGTATTAAGCTTACCGTTTCAATTCCTGCAAAAACTCCATAGGTGGAAACCATCGCTATGAGAGAATAGAATACAATAGTTGTAGCATTGGCTTTCTGATCCCTAGAAGATACGTAGTTTACTGAAAACTCTCTACCGTCAAATGGCCTGTTGAGTTTGATAGTCTGCTTCAACTGTTCAAGCACTTCCTTTATTATTGTCTGTTGTATGCCTGACTTTGCAACTATCAAGTTAAGGTTATCATCAACATAACCATGGATCTCCTCATTGTAAAGCTTCTCCTCATATTCATCCCCTTCTATTAAATGAAGGTCTAAAAAATCTATTTCTTCAAGTATAGGTAGCATTTGGTTTTCCCTACTTATACCTATTTTAACCCTTTCTAAATTTGGGTTTAACATGCCACCAAAGGCTGCATTGAAGAATATGGCCATGATTATAGGATATGCTAAAGTCCAAAATACAAAATCAAAATTTCTAAAGAGGTCCTTACCTTGGTATTTGCAGTTGTTCCACAATCTATACATCAGTCCCTCAGCTCCTTCCCCGTTAACTCCAGAAATACATCATTTAAAGTAGGCTGCTTGCTGTATAGCTTTGTATAGGTCAGATTGTTTTCTGCTATAAAGTTCAATAGGTTGGTAAGGTTGTTTGTGCCATTTTCAAACTTAATGATGAAATCATCGCCATTTCTATCTATATCTATTACATGGGGTATTTTTCTTAACTTCCCTAATATCTCATCCTCTGCATTTAAAAAGCTCACTACTACTTTCTCGGAAGTAGTTATCATGGCTTTTAAGTCTTCTGTTGTACCTGAAGCTATATCCTTGCCATTATCCATTATGATGACCCTGCTGCAGAGCATTTCCGCCTCTTCTAAATAGTGGGTAGTATATATGATGGTGCTGCCTTCTCTATTTAGCTTTTTTATTCCTTCCAATATGAAGTTTCTGCTCTGAACATCCACCGCTACAGTTGGCTCATCAAGGAATATAAGCTTTGGCTTATGGGATATTCCACAGGCAATATTAAGCCTTCTTTTAAGGCCTCCACTGAGCTTTTTAGGGTAGAACTTTT
>CALBUB010000038.1 GCA_937967955.1 uncultured Bacillota bacterium
GACTGGCATTTAATCACCAGAGAATCCCCTGACTTTAGTCATGGGGAGTGTCAACAACCCCTTTGCAATTGAAGAATTGTTAGCCAGGATTAGAGCAGCTTTTAGGAAGAAAGATGGAATGTTAAATAGGATAAACAGCTCCTATCAAGCACAAGTTCGTTTTGTTTCAGATGCTTCCCATGAGCTGAGAACTCCTATAGCTGTAATACAAGGCTATGTAAACTTACTAGATCGCTGGGGAAAAGATGACCCAGAGGTTATGCAGGAAGCTATTAATGCCATAAAGGCAGAAGCAGAAAACATGAAGGAACTAATTGAGCAGCTTCTATTCCTTGCACGCAGCGATAATGAGACTATAAATTTACAGCTGGAGAGTTTTGATTGTTGTGATGTAGTTGATGAGGTAGTTAAAGAAACTCAAATGATAGATATAAATCATAAATTTGAAATAGATTTAAATAGGCCTGCCTATGTTAATGGGGATAGGCAGCTTCTAAAACAAGCCATTAGGATATTTGTAGACAATAGTATAAAATTTACTCCTGCTGGCAATAAGATTACCTTAAGAGTTGGTAAGAGGGAAAAGGAGATATACATTGTAATACAGGATAGTGGAATAGGCATTGACCCTAAAGATCTACCTTATATATTTGACCACTTTTATCGTTCTGATGAGTCTAGAGCTAGAAAGACTGGAGGTACAGGCTTAGGCCTATCCATTGCCAAATGGATTGTAGAAAGGCATGGAGGCTATATAGAAGTACTAAGCAGGGTAAATATAGGTACACGTTTTACAATAGTTTTACCTGCAGAGGAAATAAAGCACCAGCTATAGCTGGTGCTTAAATTATGCATTATAAAATGCCTTGTATCCCTTATAGGCCATATATACGTCTGCTTTACTGGCTATTTCGTAGGGAGCATGGACACTTAGTAATGAAACTCCACAGTCTACTACTTCCATTCCATAATTGGCTAAAATATAAGCTATAGTTCCTCCGCCACCTTGGTCTACTTT
>CALBUB010000039.1 GCA_937967955.1 uncultured Bacillota bacterium
TTAAAATGTTCTGAAAATGCTTTTATCAAAGCTGATGGCCATTCATATATCAAAAAAGTACCATGAATAATATCATCAATAATACATTGCATATCACTCTAATCTTTAGAATACATTCTTTCAGGTAATACATCCCAAAATTCAATTAAAGCTTTACAATACTTGTGAAATTCACAATCGTTTATATTCAATACTTGCTCGTTTAAGGTAGTCTTATATAAGTCTAATAAATCTTGTTCAAAAAATTCAGTTTTAAAGAAATCGGGTCTTAATTTCTTAAGTTGAGTTGCAGACCAACCATCTCCATGTTTAATTACATTGACTAGTAATCTAAGTTCATCGATCTTATGCCAACATTTGAGTTTTTCTATGTCTTGATTAAACTCCAAAAATATTTCTTTTATGTCTTCTATTCCCCTTGTACAAAAATCTTTGAAAAGAATTTCATTGCCTTTTTTATCAATAAATTTATGTGTCTTTGTAATTTCTTCATAAACAAATTTTCTAACTTGCTGCTCCCAAAATTGATATAATGTTGATATCCACATGAGCTTTGTATTATATCTCATTAGAGCCATACTTTCGTAATGCTCTAGTCCAGTTAACCAGGCATCCTCAGCTAGGATTGCAGGATCATGATAATCAGGATTATAATGTTTCCCTAGCTCTTGATACTTTTTTTCAGCAATGGCATTTGATTCATCTTCTATGTTTTCAAAAATTGGCTTTATTCTTTTTGAATATGTATAATATATTAATTTTATTGACCCTTGAAACTTCTTCCGAAGCGTATCATATAAATATAATTGAGCTCTCATTGTAGATATAACACCTACCGTTCTAAAATCTAATTATTAATAGTTATAAATTAATATAAAACTTTAAATAAACTCCAACATTTCAAAGGTTCTGTTATAATCTCCAACTAAATTTTCCTTAAAATATCTTTTTCTTTGTCTAAATCTTATTGTTTTTCTAAATCAATTACATTAAAACCAATAGTTTCTAATTGCTGTTTATTTCCCTTGGATAATTTTGGTACATTTATAAACAAATTCTTCTTTGCTCTACTCAACGCTACATAATATACTCTATTCTCCTCTTTGTCTAAATTTGGATTTAATATAAATTCCAAACCTTTTTCCTCATCAAAATCATCATTGTCTAAAGGTATGATTACCAACACACTCTTAAATTCATCGCCCTTAGATTTATGTATAGTTCTGTTTAAACTATCATCATCACTTATTTTAACACCAATTGCAATTTTTTTATATTTTAGATTTCTATAGTATTCATTAATGCTGCCACTTGTTATTTTTGATTTAATATCATAATAACCTGCGATGTAATTATTATAATAATCCTTAACTGAACTATCTTTATATTTTTCATATTCATTGACAAGCCTTTTTAGATTTTGTAAAGCCTCTTTATCGCTAAAACCTTCTGTTTTTCTATAGGCAATTTTCATATATTTTATTGCATCTTTGATTTTTCCCTGTATACAATGCTCTATTGCTGTTATTGTATATGTTATTATCCATCCCCTATCACTATTTCCATCTGTAAATATTGGTTCATTAATATTTTCTGAATCGAAAAAACTATCATATTTAAATTTCATAGCATTAGATACATCATTTCTATATGTTAATGTGCAAAGTTTTTTGTCTCCAGATATTTTTACAGCTTTATAATATGCATCTAAAAATCCTCCAACAAGTATATGTGGTAACGGTCCAGTTTTATTACATGGACTAATTTGTTTAAAATTCGTATCATTCCTAACGTGGTTTAATATATTAATAATTTCCTGAGTACTTCTATAATTGTTTTCTAGCTTATATAATTTCCCACCTTCTAAATCAAAATTAATAAATTCTTGTACATCTGCTCCTTGAAAAGAAAAAATAGATTGTCCATAATCTCCTACTACTCCTACTACTGTCTCCTTATCAGCAATCATTTTTAGCATCATAGCTTGAATAGGATTTGTATCTTGAAACTCATCAACAAATATGTATGGAAATTTAGCACGCAAAATTTCTAGAATTCTACTATTCTTAGTTAATATTTTATAACTTAAATACAAAATATCGTCATGAGCTATTAAAGCCTTTTCCCAGCAAACCTTCTTATACTCAATTAAAGAATCATTTCTTATCATCAATTTACTTGGGTACTTAAATTTTAAATTGATATCTCCGTCTTGAACTACCCATTGTAAATCTAAAAGTTCCTTTTTTAATTTGTTATAATCCCTTACATATTGTTGATTTGTTCTTTTTAACCACTCTTGCATAATACTAAAAGTTGGCATTATTTCACTGTGCCCTTCAAATTTTTCTAAAGGTATGTTATATTCATCATTAATAATCCACAAATATGGTTTAACAACATGTCTATAAAGAAAACTATGAATAGTACTTACCTCAACTTTATTAATTGCATTGCCTAATCTTCTTTTTATAGTATCTACCCCTATATTAGTATAAGTAATGCATGCTATTTTCCTAGCATTTGTTAATCGATTAGAATTTTTAATAACATTTTTAATATGATTAATTAGGAACCTAGTTTTTCCTGATCCTGGACCTGCACATAGTTTAAAATGGCTTTCTATATTTTCTAATAATTCATCGCTACTTTCTAATGTTGTTATCCTTTGTGAATCCATTCTATCGCCTCACTTATATAAGTTGGTACAATAAAATCAAAATGGGCTTTATCTAATAACTTATTTATTTGATTTTTAGAAATAACCTCTGCCAATTCTTGTGCAACAACGCCCTTTTTAATAGACATTAGATATCTTGCTGCAACTATATGTGCAATGTTTTCTTCATTATTAAAATTGCCATTATTTGTATGTATGGATATAGTATCCTTGAATTTGTCATTCCTTATTATATTGATAATTTCAGAAACATCTGTTTTGTTCTTAATTGCATCCATTAAATCCTTAATCTCTTGAGAATTCATTACCGAATCGGTTATCAATTCCTTAATAGTTGGATTATGTAAAATAATATCATACTCAAATGTACAGCTAATACCCTTCTGTTGAGAAAATACTCTAATATTGTTTTCTTCAGGATTATTTATATATTCACTGACAATTTCATTGGAACAATCCTTATAATCATATTTGTCATCACTATCAAGTTCAAAAGGTAAACATTTTTTCCACCTAGTATCTCCTTTTTTCTTCTTAACAGGATCTAAA
The DNA here is from genome assembly GCA_937967955.1 of uncultured Bacillota bacterium. Taxonomy (GTDB): domain Bacteria; phylum Bacillota; class Clostridia; order Tissierellales; family Tepidimicrobiaceae; genus JAAYHX01. The sequence goes on from CALBUB010000039.1 coordinate 3,230, forward strand.
TCAGTTATACATGCAACTTTTTTATTAATTGCATAACTACTCTTAGAAGTATCAAATAACTTTAAAAAATGTTCAAAATATCGGCCTCCAATATTAATAATAGATGTGTGGGAATCAACTAGGTCATATCCTAAAATCTTTGCAAACTCATGTATAAGCAATTGTTCAGAAATTCCTTCTACAAAAATTATATTTTTTGCAAAAAACATATCTGATTTTGTAACATCTAAAAACCTTTGAACATAATTCTTCGAAATTATATCCTCTTTACAATCTGTAAACACTTTTCCAGGATATGAAATGTTTATTTCATCTTTTTCTTTACATAATATAATCAAATCATCTAGGCTTGCAGCTGCTGTTATGTTAGGCGAATGGGATGTTATAAAAATTTGTCTAACTTGATTCTCTTGATTCTGTTTTAGAAACTTTAAAAACTTATATTGCATATTTGGATGTAAGTGGGCCTCAGGTTCTTCTATTACAAGGATTGAAAAAATTTTTGCATTACTACCTAAATATTCTCCTGATGCATCCTTTTGCATCTTAGCAAGTAAGAGAGAAATGTAAATTAGGTTATTATAGCCTAACCCATTTTGACTAACTGGAAGCTTAAATCCTGTTTCATCTTCAACTATTAATTTTAAAGCCGAATATAATTCTGTATCAAGTATTCTCCCTTCAAAAGATGGTTTCAAATTATCAAATGCAGCCCCCGTTTCTTCTGCGTATTTTAACATATACTTTTTTCCCAGTTCCATTCTACTTTGCAAAGAACTAATTAGCTTTCCAGCATCTTCTGAAAACTTTTTCTTTCTCTCTTCTATCTTTTTTGTCTTCTCATCATTTTCCATGTCACGGTCCGTCTTAATCTCATAATCAATAAAAAAATCAATTACCTCCTTCAACAATGAATTTCTGCCAGTAAATAGATCCCTTTCTACATCTCGTATTGCTGTTAAAAATTGAAAATCAAACTTGTTTATAGTTTCTGGTTCTACAACATTCTTATGGTCTGGATTTCCTACATAAATTTTATATATATACTTTCTAATAAAATTGTATTCTATTTCACGCCAATAATCTTGTACATCATCACTATTAATATTATTTATAATATTCTTATATTCTTTTTCTTCTTTTTCAGGAAGAAAAAATTCGTAAGTTATTAGAGCTTCGTAGGGTTTGTCTAATTTTGTAAGCCAAGTTGAAACTGTAATCAAGTCATCTGAGTATTCTTCCTCATTTTTTGATTCAGTAAGTTTTGCTGCTATCCTAATTTTAGGAGGACTTTCTTTTAGCTCTTCAATAGAAATATTTTTATTAAAGTCATCTATACTCAAACTTTTTGATTTTCCATCACTAAAAAGTAACTCCAATGCCTTTAAAATAGAAGTTTTACCTGAATTGTTATGACCAATTAAAATATTGGTTCCTTCTTTAAAAAATATAGACTTTCTCCCTTTAAAACCCCTAAAGTTTTCAAGTATTAATTCAGAAATATACATCAAATCCCCCTCACAAAAAAATAATACTATCTTCTTCTAAATATAATTGCATATAAAATTCAGGACAACCTATTGTCACTACCATAAGTTGTCCTGATCTTAATATCAATTTTCTCTAAAATCTTCTACCTTATTATTACTTCAAAATATTTTAACTTGGCTTGTACAGACCTGTTGGACTCTTAATGAAGTTTTCTTCCATTACCACTTTGATGGTTGTCTATAAAATCCTTATCTTTTGAACCATTATCTTTCTAATTTTTCCATAATTTCTGGAACTCTTCATTAAATTCACTAGTATCTTCACTACTATATAGCGGTAAACCAATTAATCTATATGTGTCGTCTTCGTATTCTAATAACTCTTTTTCTCCATATCTTTCTGTAATCTTTTTTAAAAACTCATCTTTCCAGCTATCTCTTTCTTTCAAATAATCACCTTTAGCTTCAATAAAAACTTGGTAATATTTTCTACTATCTTTTTCTTTTAATAAAAGGATGAAATCAGGCTGAAATCCTCTACCTTTATCAAAGTCATATATTTTATAAACCTCTTCATTCCTTAAAAGATATACCTTTTCATATTTATCTTCTAAATTTCCTAAGGTATTACTAATATCTTTAATTAATGCCATTTCTTCACTGGTGCCATTAAAAGAGTCTAAAACATACCAGTCTTCATTTACCAATATATTTTCTAGTTTTTCTGCTTCTTTATCTATTTCAACTACCTTTTCCTTAGGATCTCCAAATATTTCATCAAAGCTAACAGGTTTAAAGTCTGAGCCAATATAGGGATTTATGATCTTACTTAATTCTTTTTCAAATTTACTCAAAAAATCAAGCAAAATATCTAGTTTTTCACTATTAGGAATCTCCTCAAAACTTATTTTTTCTCCTGTGACTATTGGAATATTAAAATTACCCAAATACTTTTCATCGAATAGATCGTCTATACTCTCTATTTCTAATTCCTTTTTTAAATTGTTGAATTGGAACAAGGAATCTGATTCTTTCGCTTTCATATTTATTGCTTTATATATAATATTTTTATCAAAATCTTTAAATTTAGGAATGGGTTCTATAGTCCACTTCGTTCTTTCTTTTATATCCAGCCTTTCTATATCATCTTTTTCATTAAAGCCAAATTTATTTTCTTTTAAACTAAAAGTCCTTATCTCATATCCGTTATAAATATCCTTATTTATATCTTCTAATGTACTTTTTCTTCTATTAGGATTTTCTTCCCGTTTATTTTGCCATATTTTTTTATTTTTATAAATCTCAGTTTCTTTAAAACTATCTTTTATTTTAAATATTTTCCTAACCTTATTATCTTTTA
>CALBUB010000040.1 GCA_937967955.1 uncultured Bacillota bacterium
CCAGAAATGCAAAGAAATATAGTTAAGGATGCATTAAGACAATTAGTTGAAATTGATACTCCAGGTAAAATAGTACCACTTCCATATGAATACATTGCAAAAGTCTAATATGAAAATCCCATCTATCCTTACTATAAGGATAGATGGGATAAATAAAAAATTATCACAGTAAGGAAGGATAAAATTAATAATAAGATAATGTCTACGCTTTAATGATGTATATGTTATATCTACAGGAGTTGATGTGGACGGAGCATAAAAGGATATGTCAGGCCGTAAATGTACCAGGAATACTAGGATTTGATAAGGTCTGACAAAAAAAAGGGCTTGGATTGTTAAATAAATAGCATGCTAGGGAGTTATATATGATAATCGGCTGTTGATTATAATAAATTGGAAGAAGGATTGAAAAGGAAGTTTTAATAGAGAATAACGCAAACTGTATTTCCACTAAAATAGCAGCAGTATTATCAAAATTAAATGTACAAAGGGGTGTATAATATGATGTTTTCAAGATATATTCATGCAATTGATTCTCATACAGCAGGAGAGCCAACTAGGGTTGTAATAGGAGGAATCCCCAACATCCCTGGAAAGACATTGCCTGAGAAAAAAGCGTATTTGGAAGAGCATATGGATCATTTAAGAAGAGCAATGATGCATGAACCTAGAGGTCACAACGACATGTTTGGCTCAATTTTAGTTCAACCAGTAAGCGATGAAGCTGATATAGGAATCATATTTATGGATGGTGGCGGATATTTAAATATGTGTGGACATGGAACTATAGGCGCAGCAACTATAGCTATAGAAACTGGCATGATACCAATGAAGGAACCTGTTACAGAATTAACTTTAGAAGCTCCAGCTGGCTTGGTTAAGGTTAAAGCAACTGTAGAAAATAAAAAGGTAAAGGAGATAAGCTTTACCAATGTTCCTGCCTTTCTTTACAAGGAAGATGTAAAAATAAATCTTCCTGATATTGGAGAGATTACACTAGATATATCCTTTGGTGGTAGCTTCTTTGCAATTGTTAATGCAAAACAATTAGGGGTTGAAATAACACCTGAAAATGCAACAAGGCTAAAAGATATAGGGTTAAAGATTCGAGATATCGTTAACAAAGAAGTAGAAATTCAACACCCAACCCTAGAGCATATAAAAACTGTAGACCTAGTGGAGATCTATGATGAACCAACTAATCCAGAAGCAACATTGAAGAATGTAGTGATTTTTGGAGAAGGACAAATAGACCGTTCTCCATGTGGTACCGGAACTTCAGCAAAGATGGCAACCTTATTTGCTAAAGGGAAATTAAAAGAAGGAGAACTATTTGTTTATGAAAGTATCATAGGTACTATGTTTAAAGGAAGAGTAATAGGAACTACTAAAGTAGGTGATTTTGAGGCAATAATACCTGAAATAACTGGATCAGCATATATAACAGGATTTAATACCTTTGTAATTGATGATGATGATCCTATGAAACATGGTTTCTCATTGAAATAGATACTAGAGGGAGTTGCTTCTAAGCAATTTCCTTTAGTAAAACAAATTAACATTCAAACCAAAACAAAGGAGGATGAATATGATAACCAATTTAGTGTTGGGTGTTTTAGGCATATTTACAACTGGGTTTGCAGTTGTTTTTGGTAAAGATTTGGTTAAACATAAAGACCAATTTGAAGAAGAAACTAGTTCTGCTATCACAGGAATTATAGGGTTTGTTGTAAACTTCTTTGATACACTGGGAATAGGTAGCTTTGCTCCAACAACAGCAGCTTTAAGGGCATTCAAACAAACAAAGGATAAAGTTATACCTGGAACATTAAACGTATCCTGTACAATACCAGTTGTAATCGAAGCCTTTATGTTTATATCAGCTATAGAAGTTGAACCACTGACATTGATTTCTATGTTAGCTGCAGCAGTTGTAGGAGCAGTAGTAGGGGCAGGCATTGTTTCAAAGCTTCCAGAGAAAACTATACAGCTTGTAATGGGCATAGCTTTATTAGCAACAGCATTGTTAATGTTTGCAGGTCAAGTAGGATGGATTGCTAACTTAGGAACTGGTGAAGCTATTGGCTTATCAGGAACCAAATTGATTATAGCTATTGTTGGTAACTTCATATTAGGAACACTTATGACAGCAGGTATAGGCCTTTATGCTTCTTGTATGGCACTAGTATATATGCTAGGAATGTCACCACGTGTAGCTTTCCCAATAATGATGGGTTCTTGTGCATTCTTAATGCCAGCAGCTTCAATTAAATTCGTAAAAGAAGGAGCTTACAACCGTAAAGCATCATTAGCTATCACCATTGGAGGAGTAATAGGGGTATTTATAGCTGCCTATCTAGTTAAATCATTGCCATTAAATATATTAACATGGTTAGTTATTGTAGTAGTTACTTATACTGCACTAACTCTTCTAGGAGATTCAAGAAAACCAGTTGAAGTATCTGCTATTGAAAATAATGCATAAATATAAAGATTACAAGTAATATAGCTATTTAATTTGTTAAAAAGCTCTTTTCTGGAGATGTTTAATTTTGTGCGGAATCTTGGGAAACTTTATGCCAGAAAGAGCTTTTTATATAATAATGTAGTCATATTTTACCATAAAAAAGATCTGCATACTATTATAAAATTAAAAAATATAAGGAGTAACTACTACTAAAAATCTTAATGTATTTTTGAGAGGATTTCGCCATACATGTTCTACTGTGGAAGGATAGTGTATGGAATCTCCTTGTTTTACATTATAGGTTATACCATCTAATACTATTTCTAAAGTACCATCTAGGACATATATAAATTCTTCTCCAGGATGGCTGAAAAAGTCTCCATGCTGTTCTTGTGGAGGAATGGTTACAATCATAGCTTCCATGTTTTTATTTGAAAAATTTCCACTTAGTTTTATAAACTCTGCTTTAGAAGTTTCTATTGTAAAAGGTTCTTGGTCTTCATATTTTACATGATAGCTTTTGGTTTCAGGGCTTTCAAAAAAATAACTTATATCTTTTTCTAAAGCATCTGCAATCTTTTTTAAAGAAGTAATGGCAAGGGAAGAAGTATTATTTTCAACTTGGGATAGAAAGCTTATAGATAATCCTGTCTTTTCACTTAGTTCTTTTAAAGTCATGTTTTTTTCTTTTCTAAGAGTTCGAATTTTTTTTGATATCTCTTCAATCATACATACTCCTCCAATATAATTTAGTAGATGAAAAATATTCCATAAGCCTATGAATTAGTTAATAGAATATCATAATATTAATTCATAATCAAGTTTAAATATACTAAAAAATTTGGGTAATAGCGTAAACTCTACTTCTAAATTTTGATAAAAGCTAAACTAGTGGGCCATTTAATAAGTTACTATTACTTTATTTTTTACTAGATAGCTATTAATTAATTATAATAAATCCAAACTAGGAATATATAGATTATAACAATAAGGATCATGCACAAAAACTATAATAAATTACATAATTAAACTCGTATTACTAGTTAAAGCAATTGAGTAAGTATTTAAGTGCTCAAATAATTGATAAAATATTTTAGTTATACTGAAAAATTTATTGACATATACAGTCTCATTGTGTTAGTATTGAGATAAAAAGATACAAATTTAACAATCTTTTTTTCATTGAAACACCACTACTTGTATTCCCTCCATATCTTATATTTGGTCTTGATATAGCTGATATGCATACAAGAATAGCTTGTATATTAGATTAAGTTGCAGTTACATTAATAAAACTATGGTACATAGGCAGTTGAATACAATATAGACCAAAAGCATTATCAGTTTAGGGGATAGTGGTGCTATTACATATATAAGGAGGAAGAAAGATGAAAAAGGCTAGATTGGAAAGATTAGTAAAAGCAATGGAAAAGGCTAATTTGAAACAATTACTAATAACAGATCCTGCATCCATATTTTACTTAACTGGTAAATGGATAGATCCAGGCGAAAGGATGCTAGCATTATATATTAATGTAGACGGCAATAATAAGATGTTCATTAATGAACTATTCCCTGTTGAAGAAGATTTAGGTGTAGAAAAAATCTGGTTTAGTGATACAGACGATCCTATAAAGCTTCTTGCACCTTGTCTAGACAAGGATTCTACTTTAGGAATAGATAAAAACTGGCCAGCAAGATTTTTGCTAAGACTTATGGAGTTTGATGCTGTTGCTGGATATGTAAATGGATCAGATATTGTTGATAGGCTAAGAATGATTAAGGATCAGGAAGAAATTGAGCTATTAAGAAAAGCATCCCAGCTTAATGATCAAGCAATGGAAAGGCTAGTAAATGAAATATCTCCTGAATTCACTGAAAAGGATCTTAGGGATAAACTTGCTGAAATATATAAAGAATTAGGAGCTGATGGATTTTCTTTTGATCCAATACTAAGCTATGGTGCCAATGCTGCTGACCCTCACCATGCTTGTGGTGATTCAAAATTAAAAGAAGGAGATAGTGTAGTACTAGATATTGGATGTGTTAAGGATTTTTATTGTTCAGATATGACAAGAACTGTATTCTATAAGACAGTTTCCGAAAAACACAAGGAGATCTACAATATAGTACTTGAAGCCAATAGAAAAGCTATAGAGGCTGTAAAACCTGGAGCTAGATTCTGTGATATAGATTTAACAGCAAGAAAGATCATTGAAGATGCAGGCTATGGAAAATACTTCACCCATAGAACAGGCCATTCCATAGGTATTGAAATCCATGAAACTGGTGACGTATCATCCACTAATACGGATATATTGGAGCCAGGAATGGTATTTTCAGTAGAGCCTGGTATATATCTACCTGGAGAAATGGGTGTTAGAATTGAAGATTTAATATTGGTAACAGAAGATGGATATGAAAACCTAAATAGCTATGATAAGAGCTTAAAGATTGTAGAATAGCTATTAAAAAATAGAATCTACTAGCTTATGTATATATGACTACAATAGTATAGGAGGATTGGAGATGGAAAAAATAAGGACAAAAAGGCCATTTGGCTTTTACATATGCTCACTCTCTTTTACATTTGAAAGATTTGCTTTCTATGCAGCCAAGTGGCTACTAGCAATATTCGTTGTAGCAAGTGTAGCAGATGGTGGTCTAGGTCTTACTGCTGCAGATGGAGCAAAGATGTCTGCTAACTTAGTTGCGTTTACTTATCTTGCTCCATTATTAGGTTCTTTCCTATCAGATCGTTTTATAGGTGCTAGATATCTTGTGCCAATTGGAATGGTTTTAATGGGAATAGGTTATTATGTAGGCTCTCAAGCTACTAATGCTGCAATGGCCAATCTAATGATTGTTTTAGTATCTATAGGTACAGGCTTATTTAAAAGCCAGGCTAATGCCATTACAGGTAGACTTTTTGATGATCCTAAAGAATTAGACAGTGCTTTCTCTGCTAGGTATTCTTTTGTTAATATTGGTTCTCTTTTAGGAACAACCATTACTGGTTTACTTGTAGTAACAAAAGGCTTTTCCTTCTGTTTCATGGTTTGTGCCTTAATGATGTTTTTTAATGCTGTTTGGTTTATCTTTGGATGGAGATTTTTAGGAGATGTAGGCAAAAAGCCATTTAAGGCTGATGAGATAAAGCAAAAAACTGATAATAAAGAAAAAGAGGAAAAAAGACCTCTTACCACTGTGGAAAAGAAAAGGGTTGCTGCTATCATATTAGTATCCATATTCTCCGTTATTTTCTGGCTGTTCTGGTATTTAGCATATATGCCTGTATACTATTACTGGGGCGGGGAAAATGGATATGCTGATTGGACAATAGGAAACTTTGAAGTTCCTACAGCTTGGTTTGACTCACTAAATGCCCTTACATGTATAGCATTAGGCTCAGTTCTTGCTAAGGTATGGCAAAAATTATCGGAAAGGCCTCAAGGGGACCTAAGCATGTTTAAGAAGACTGCCTTAGGTATGATAATATTAGGCTTATCTTATATAGTATTTGCCTTAGCAGATGTGGTAAGGGGAGAAAACTTAGCATCCCTTGCTTGGATTTTTGTATTTGGAGTACTATTAACCCTAGGAGAAATGGTTTTCTCACCCCTTGGAAATTCGTTTATTAGTAAATATTCTCCATTAAGATTATTAACAGCAATGATGGCTGTTTGGGATATTGCAATATTTATAGCAGGTAAGTCCTATGGCTGGCTATATGAATTTACATTAAAATTCCCCTTTGCGCCCACATATTTTACAATTGCAGCTATAGCCATAGCATCTGGCTTAATATTATGGTTAATGGATAAAAAGCTAAGCAGTTTAGTTGAAGAAGAGAAAGAAGCCATTGAAGAGGATTTGGACAAGATGGCAGTTGAGCAAACAGTTTAATAATATAATATATGCACTGGAAACTAGCAGGATGCTAATTTCCAGTGCTTTTTTTATATAAAGCCTATATTATGGTTAGCATACATAGTTATTTTTTTTGAAAAATTGGGTATTAATAATCTACTGTCAAAAAGATGAAAATAATTATTTCAAGTTAATATAAATACCGTATTGGTTATAAAATAAGAGGAGACTCGAATTTAATAAGGAGACTAATTAGGATATTAACAATATGTAGAAAGGGGATATATTAGTGAGCTATACTAGTTTAATCAATCAACTGGTGGACTATTTTAAAAGCCAGGAAAAAGTTGAAGAAGAGTTTAAGGTGGGCATAGAAATTGAACACTTTGTAGTAGACAAGGCTTCTTTAAGAACTGTTTCCTATTATGGCAAAGATGGAGTTGCTGATACTTTAAAAGAGTTGGAAAATACAGGCTGGCAAGGAAACTATGAAGGAGAACATATATTGGGTGTTAATACTGAAAGTAAATATGTTACTTTAGAACCAGGCAGCCAATTGGAAGTAAGTATAGTTGCCCAAAAGTCTATTGATAAGTTGGAGAAAGAATATTTAGATTTTTTACAAGAGATAATTCCCATACTAGAAAAGAAAAATCAGGCTCTTATTACTGTTGCTTATCATCCTATATCTAAGATTGATGAGATCAAAATAATCCCTAAAAAGAGATATGATTATATGTATGAACACTTTAAGAAGAAAGGGAAATATGCTCATAATATGATGAAGGGTACTGCCTCTTTCCAGGTAGCCGTTGATTATAGCTCAGAAGAAGATTATATAAAGAAATTCCAAGTAGCCAATGCTCTTTCTCCAATATTCTATGCCATTTTTGATAGTGGATATTATTTTGAAGGAGGCACATGGGATAAATATAGTTTAAGGGCGGCTATATGGCAAAACTGTGATAGAGTTAGATGTGGAACTGTACCAGGTACCTTTAATGAGGATTTTGGCTATAGAAAATATGCCGAATATATATTAAATGTTCCCCCTATATTCATATATGATGGAATTAGCACTTATCCAACTGGTGAAAAGTTAGTTAGAGAAATATTTGAAGATAGAACACCTTCCATGGAAGAATTAGAACATGTATTGACCATGGTATTTCCTGATGTAAGAACTAAGAAGTATATTGAAATCAGAATGATGGATGCAATTCCATATCCTTTAAACTTTTCTGCTGTAGCCCTTATAAAAGGCCTCTTTTATAATAAGGATAATTTAAATACAATATATGAATACGTTAAGGCTTTAAGTGTAGAGGATATAGATAAAGCTAAAAATAGTATAATAGAAAAAGGCATAGAAGGAAAAGTTAAGGATTTAAACATAATAGAAATAGGCCTTAGCCTTATAGATTTAGCTAAGAAAGGATTAAAGATTAAGGAGTTAAAATATATAGAGCCTTTAGAGAATATGTTAAAGGAGGGAAAAAACCCTTACCTATTGATAAAAGAAAAAGCCCATCTGGGGAAAAAAGAAGCATTAAGCTGGTGTATATTGAATAATATTTTAATAGATATGTACCAATCCAAAGGTTAAATTTTGTTCACATTTGGCAATTTTTACTTAATCCGTTGACAAGGGTGTAAAAATATTTTATTCTATATTGTAAGATTCATATGTTTTGCAAAACAAATATTCAGAAAAATCATATTTATTTAAAAATATTTTTCCAACCAATAGTAGCTAACCAACTTATGACAGCGTATATATGCTGTCTTTTTTCGAAGGATGGGAAAGCTTTTCATAAGTACATAAGGGAGGCTGTAGGATGACACTTAAATTTAATTGGGAAGGAAATAAAGAGCAAGTCCAGAAGTTAACTGCTTTTATTGAAGAAAACAAAGAAAAAAAAGGGCTTTTAATGATGGCACTTCATGAAACCCAAGACCTATTTGGTTACGTACCTTTAGAAATTATGGAGCTTATCTCACAGAAGTTAAAAATTCCCGTATCAGAAATATATGGAGTAGCAACTTTCTATTCTCAATTTTCACTAGTTCCCAAGGGAGAAAATGTAATAGGTGTTTGCCTAGGTACTGCTTGTTATGTAAAAGGTGGACAGGATATATTGGATAAGCTTGAAGAAATACTTGGCATAGGTGTGGGACAAACCACCCCTGATGGCAAGTTTTCTATTGATGCAACTAGATGTTTAGGAGCTTGTGGT
>CALBUB010000041.1 GCA_937967955.1 uncultured Bacillota bacterium
GACCACCGAGATCTACACTCTTTCCCTACACGACGCTCTTCCGATCTATCCAAAATGCTGTTGATGTTTTACTTTCCTTAGGTTATGAAAAACCAAAGGTAGGAGTATTGGCAGCAGTAGAAAAAGTAAATCCAAAGATGCAGGAGACTGTAGATGCAGCAGAGCTTAAGAAGATGGCAGAAGAGGGAGAGCTTACAAACTGTATAGTAGAAGGGCCTATATCCTACGATATAGCCATGAATAAGGAATCTGCAAGTATAAAGGGCTTTGATAGTCCGGTTGTAGAGGATGTGGATATACTAATACCTCCTAATATAGCTACAGGAAATATATTGGCTAAAGCCCTTGTATACTCAGCAAATGCTAAGATGGCTGGAATTATTGTAGGGGCAAAAGTACCAATTATATTAACATCTAGAGGTTCATCTTCTGAAGAAAAATACCTATCTATTGTATTGGCATCAGCTGCTAGTACAGAAACTACTCTTGAAAGTGCTCAATAAAAATATAAGGGGGACTAAAAATGGCCAAGAGCTTGTTCAGAAAGAAACTAGCCAACTTAAAACCATATGTACCTGGTAAGCCAATTGAACAGGTTCAAAAAGAATATGGAATAGATGAGGTTATTAAGCTGGCTTCCAATGAAAACCAGCTAGGACCATCACCAAAGGCTGTAGAGGCTGTAAAGAGGGAAGCAGAGAATATAAACATGTATCCAGATCCAGGGGCTATGGAATTAAGAAAGGCAATAGCTGAAAAATATGGGGTAGAAGTAGACAATATAGTTGTAGGCAATGGGGGAGAACACATACTAGAAGTAATAGCCCATACTTTTATAGATGAAGGAGATGAAATTATAGAAGCAGATACTACATTTACCATATTGGGTATAGCTGTAGAACTATTAGGGGGCAAGCGTGTAAAAGTACCAATGGATGGTTATAAGCAGGATTTAAAAGGCTTTGTTGAAAATATAAGCCATAGGACAAAGTTAATATACGTTTGTAACCCAAATAACCCATTAGGAAATGTAGTGCCAAAAGAAGAGGTAGAATATTTAGTAGAAAATGTACCAGAAGATGTGGTGATAGTATTTGATGAAGCCTATTATGATTTTGCTAAGGTAAATCCTGACTATCCAGAAACTATAGACTATCTAAAGAAAAAACCAAATATTATAATCCTTAGAACCTTCTCCAAGGTAACAGGTATTGCAGGAGTCCGTGTAGGCTTTGTAATTACCTCTAAGGAAATAGCAACAGAAATGAGTAAAGTAAAGGGTACCTTCTATGTGAATAGGCTAGCCCAAGCTGCAGCAATAGGAGCTTTACAAGATGAAGAACATATTAAAAAGACTGTAGAGCTTAACTATAAATCCTTAGGCATGATGGAAGAAGCCTTTGATGAAATGGGCCTTGAGTATGTAAAATCTAATGCTAACTTCATATTTGTAAATGTTAATAAGGATTCTAAGATGGTATCAGAAGAGCTATTAAAGAAAGGCATAATAGTTAAGGCAGGAGATATATGGGGCTGGGATACATGGCTTAGGGTTAGCACAGGTACTATTGAACAGACGGAAAAATTCCTGGCTGCATTAAAAGAGGTATTAAAAGAGCTAGCAACAGTATAGAAGGGGAGGGGCATGCCCTCCCATTATATTTGCTCATAAGTAGGAAACTAAAGAGAAAGTTGAAAAATCCAATAAAACACCATAGTAGTTAGAAAATTCTTGATAATCACAAATACTTGAACAAAATTGTTTAGAATGATAGAATAGATTTAGAGTTGGTCCTGAACACTTTTACATATAGTGTGGGAAAAGGTTTTACCTTAATAAATGTTTAGGAGGTATAACAATGGCAAAGGAAAAATTAAATCCATTAGAAAATGCCCAATTGCAAGTTAAAAAAGCTTGTGAAAGATTAAACTTAGATCCAGCTGTATATGAAATATTAAAAGAGCCACTAAGAGTTATTGAAGTTAACATTCCTGTTAAAATGGACGATGGAACTGTAAAATCCTTCAAAGGCTTCAGAGCTCAACACAATGACGCTATCGGACCATTAAAAGGTGGTATTAGATTCCATCCAGACGTAAACTTAGACGAAGTTAAAGCTCTATCCATATGGATGACTTTCAAAGGTGGAGTTATGGGAGTACCTTATGGTGGAGGAAAAGGTGGAGTTGCAGTTGACCCAATGACTCTATCACAAGGAGAACTAGAAAGACTTTCAAGAGGATATATAGCAGGTCTATATAAATACTTAGGAGAAAAAGTTGATATACCAGCTCCAGACGTAGGAACTAATGGACAAGTTATGGCTTGGATGGTTGATGAATACAACAAGCTTACTGGAACTAACGCATTAGGAGTTATAACTGGTAAGCCAGTTGCATGGGGCGGATCTGAAGGAAGAAACGAAGCTACAGGCTTTGGAGTTGCTGTAATTACAAGAGAAGCAGCTAAGAAGTATGGTATAGATCTAAATGGTGCTAAAGTTGCTGTACAAGGTTTTGGAAATGTAGGCCGCTATACTGTTAAGAATATCCAAAGATTAGGCGGTAAAGTAGTAGCAGTTGGAGAGTGGGCTCCATCAGTTGGTACTTATGCTATATACAATGAAGATGGACTAGATTTTGAAGATATGTTAGCTTACATGAATGAGCACAAGAATCTAGTTAACTATCCAAAGGCTAAGATGATAACTCTTGATGAATTCTGGGAGCTAGATGTAGACATATTAATTCCAGCTGCTTTAGAAAATGCTATCACTAAAGAAGTAGCAGAAAAGATAAAAGCTAAATTAGTTTGTGAAGCAGCTAATGGACCAACAACTCCAGAAGCTGACCAAGTACTAAATGAAAGAGGAATTCCTGTTACTCCAGACATATTAACTAACGCTGGTGGAGTAGTTGTATCCTACTTCGAGTGGGTACAAAACCTACAAGGCTACTACTGGACAGAAAAAGAAGTAGAAGAAAAACAAGAACAAAAAATGGTACAAGCCTTCAACGATGTATGGGAGTTAAAAGAAGAACAAAACTGCACAATAAGAGAAGCTGCTTACTTAATCTCAGTTAAGAAAGTAGCTGAAGTAATGAAACTAAGAGGTTGGTATTAATCCATATATAAAAAAACTGGTCGTTACGACCAGTTTTTTATTTTATCAATTTATTCACTAGACTGACAAAAATTAATTAGTAAAAATACAGTTATTATTACCAATATTTGGGTAATATGCTAATTATAGATAGCATTTTTAGAATATTCTAAATATATGGCTATATATAAAAATACTATCTAGTAATCACAAGCTATTTAGTAAAGGAGTGGGCATATTTATTGAAGATAAGGCTTAAATATATTGGTTTAGGAAATACCCATTTGCCTGAGTACATGGAATTGCCAGAGGGAACAAGTATTGAAGAATTAGTCCATTTAATTAGGGAGCAGATTCAGGTGCCTTTAGACTACCTATTTACTAGAAAAGCAGGTTACAAATTGTTTTTCCTTTGTAGCTTTCAACAAAAACAATAGAAGCTTTTTTTCATTTTTGGGTATAATAACAGTTAATGATTATATCTATCATTAAGGAAGGGGTAAAAGATGGACTATAATATTGTAGAAAAGAACAATACAATCATATTAAAGGATATGGCAGATTTTGAACCAAAGCATATATTTGAATGTGGCCAGGCCTTTAGGTGGAAGAGGGAAGAAGATGGAAGTTATACTGCTGTCCACAGGGGAAGGGTAATTAATGTACAAAGGGATGGAAAAGATATAGTATTTTCTAACACTAACAGAGAAGAATTTGAAAACATCTGGTATGAATACTTTGATTTAGGCAGGGATTACAGTAAAATAAAGAAGGAATTATCTAAAGATCCAATACTGAAGGAGGCCATCCAGTTTGGTAAGGGCATAAGAATATTAAATCAGGAACCCTATGAGACCACCATTTCCTTTATAATTTCAGCCAATAACCAAATCCCCAGGATTAAACGTTCCATTAAACTTATAAGTGAAGGCTATGGTGATTATATTACTACCTATAAGGGAGAAGAGTATTATTCCTTTCCTACAGCCTATGTATTAGCCAATGTAAAGGTAGAAGAGCTGGAGAAAAACTACAAGGTAGGCTTTAGGGCCAAATACATAGTGGAGGCCTCAAAAATGATTCTAGAAAGACATGTAGATTTAGATTCTATATTTAATCTTCCTACAGAAGAAGCCCAAATAGAGCTTATGAAGCTTCCTGGAGTTGGACCTAAAGTATCTAGCTGTGCCCTTTTATTTGCCTTTAAAAAAGGGGATGCTTTCCCAGTAGATGTTTGGGTTAAAAGGGTAATGGAATATTTCTACTTTAAAAAGGACACTAAGCTAAAAGATATCTCTGCCTTTGCTAAAGAAAAATTTGGACCTTTAGCTGGTTTTGCCCAACAATATTTATTTTACTATGCTAGAGAGCTAGGCATAGGGAAAGATAAAAGATAATATTTAGGAGGGTAGATATGTTAGGAAGTTTAGTAAATGCAGCTTCTATTGTAATAGGTAGTCTAGTAGGGGTTTTAATAAACAAGGGAATCAAGGAAGAATATAAAAAGCTCATAATGGATGGAGTAGCATTAACAGTTATAATCATGGGAATAATGGGGGCCATTGAATCCCAAAACTTTATACTTGTTATTATCAGCATGGTCCTTGGCAGCATAATAGGCCAGGCTATAGGCATAGAAGAAAAATTGGACAAGCTAGGCAATAGGCTAGAAGAAAGGTTTGGAAAAGGGAATTCTAACTTTTCTAAGGGCTTTGTAACTGCATCTTTAGTTTATTGCATAGGAGCCATGGCTATAATAGGAGCCTTAGAAAGCGGCCTTACTGGGAATCATAGTACCCTTTTTGCTAAGGCAGTACTAGATGGGATTACAGCTATAATTTTTGCATCCACCTTGGGGATAGGGGTGGCCTTTTCTGCTGTACCTGTCCTTCTCTATGAAGGTTTTATAAGCCTATTAGCTTCTTCCTTAAGCAGTCTATTTAGCACAGAAGCTATTACTGAAATGTCTGCTGTAGGAGGAATACTGATAATGGCCATAGGCTTAAATATACTTGGAATAAGGAAGATAAATGTAGGAAATATGCTGCCTGCAGTATTTATTCCTTTATTGTATTTTAGCTTAAGGATATTTATGGGATTTTAGATTGAGAAAGTTATAAAAGGAGTAAAATAGATACATAGGAAGATAATGGGCGAAAAAAGTAGAATATGTAAGAAAGGACAAGAAAAAACTTCTTATTGTTAAAAAATAAAAAAATATAGGACTTGATTCTAAAAAATTAATTAAGTAACATAATACTGTACGTATTAGCACTCACTGAAGTTGAGTGCTAATAAATTGGATAAATTTATTACAATACGGGGAGGTAGTAACATGAAGCTTAGACCATTAGGTGATAGGGTAGTAATTAAAGTAGTTGAAGCTGAAGAAAAGACTAAATCTGGTATAGTTCTTCCAAGCAGTGCTAAAGAACAACCTCAAATAGCAGAAGTTGTTGCTATAGGTGCAGATATATTAAACGATGAGAAGAAAAAAGAGCAAATTAAGGTAAATGATAAAGTAATATTCTCCAAATATGCAGGAACAGAAGTTAAGATTGATGGAGAAGAGTATACAATCTTAAAACTAAACGATATCTTAGCAGTAGTAGAATAGTAAAAACCTCCGATTTATATGAGAAATATCTAACCCATGATAATAGCAAATAAAAAAAAGGAGTGTGAACTAAATGGCAAAAGAGATAAAGTTTAACGAAGATGCTCGTAGAGCTATCGAAAAAGGAATAAACAAATTAGCAGATACTGTTAAAGTAACTCTTGGACCAAAAGGTAGAAATGTTGTATTAGATAAGAAATTTGGAGCACCAGTTATTACTAATGATGGTGTAACCATTGCTCGTGAAATAGAATTAGAAGACAGATATGAAAACATGGGAGCCCAATTAGTTAAGGAAGTTGCAACTAAGACTCAAGATGTGGCTGGAGACGGAACTACAACTGCAACTGTACTTGCACAAGCGATAATTAGAGAAGGATTAAAGAATATTGCAGCAGGGGCTAACCCAATGATATTAAAGAGCGGTATTGTAAAAGCCGTTGATAAGGCTGTAGAAGAAATCAAGAGATTCTCCAAGGAAGTAGAAACTAAGGAAGAAATAGCTCAAGTTGCAACTATTTCAGCAGATGATGCAGAAATAGGAAACTTAATTGCAGAAGCTATGGATAAGGTAGGCAATGATGGAGTTATCACTGTAGAAGAATCCAAATCCATGGGAACTACTTTAGACATAGTAGAAGGTATGCAATTTGATAGAGGATACTTATCTCCATACATGGTTACTGATACAGACAAGATGGTGGCTGAATTAGAGGAGCCATATATACTTATTACTGACAAGAAGATTTCAAACATTCAAGACATATTACCAATATTAGAGCAAATTGTTCAAGCTGGAAAACCATTACTTATCATTGCTGAAGATGTTGAGGGAGATGCCCTACCAACATTAGTAGTTAACAAATTAAGAGGAACATTCAACTGTGTTGCAGTTAAGGCACCAGGCTTTGGTGACAGAAGAAAAGAAATGCTTCAAGATATTGCAATACTAACTGGTGGACAGGTAATCTCTGAAGAATTAGGCTTAGAGCTAAAAGATGCAACAATAGATATGTTAGGAAGAGCAAGAAGGGTACGAGTAGACAAAGAAAACACTGTTATAGTTGATGGAGAAGGTTCACAAGCTGATATCGAAGATAGAATTAAGCAAATCAAGAATCAAATGGAGCAAACAGATTCAGAATTTGATAAAGAAAAACTACAAGAAAGACTTGCTAAATTAGCAGGTGGAGTTGCTGTAATCCAAGTAGGAGCAGCTACTGAAACAGAACTAAAAGAGAAGAAATCAAGAATTGAAGACGCTTTAGCAGCAACTAGAGCAGCAGTTGAAGAAGGTATTATACCAGGTGGTGGAACTGTACTAGTAGATTGTATCCCAGCAGTAGCTAAGCTATTAGACGAAACTGAAGGAGACGAAAGAACTGGAGTAAATATCATTGTTAGAGCATTAGAAGAACCAGTAAGACAAATAGCAACAAATGCAGGTTTAGAAGGCTCAGTTGTAGTAGAAAAAGTTAAAGAATTAGAGCCAGGAGTAGGTTTTGATGCCTTCAATGAAAAATATGTTAATATGATAGAAGCAGGAATTGCAGACCCAACTAAAGTAACTCGTTCAGCATTACAAAATGCAGCTAGCATTGCATCAATGGTATTAACAACTGAAGCAGCAGTTGCAGATATAGAAGAAGAACAACCAATGCCAAATCCAGGAGCTGGAATGTATTAATAAGTAATTAAGGCCATGAGTAATACTCATGGCCTTTTATTTTATAATTCCTCAGTACCTAAAGCTTTATTCATTAATGGTTCTATAACCTTTTGGAATTTTTTCATGATTAAACCTACCAATAATGCACTAAGTACTGTACCTTCTCTTATTCCTTCTATTCTACCTAAGAAAAGCCAAGATAGTATAATACCTATTCCTACTACTAAACAATCTATAATCACCTTTACATCTTGGAAGGTAAGCTTTTTAAACACCTTTTTGCTAACAGCCTCTGTAAAGCCTTCCATAGGCATATTGATAAGGCCTGCATTCATATATAAACTTATGCCTAAGGCAATCAATATAATTCCAATAGCCATCATGACTAATTGGCCTCCATAAGTAGGCAGGGTAAAATCACCTAATAAATACTTAGCAAAATCTACAAAGTAGCCAAATATAGTTGAAAATATCAACTGGGTTAAATTAATCCACTTAAACTCCTTCCTCAAAATTAAAAGCTGTAGCAATATGTAAAAAGAAAAAACACAGATTACAACTTTACCCATATCCTGGCCAGTAATTAGACTTATTACGTAAGGTAAAGAGTTAACAGGTGAAACCCCTAATTGTGAATTTATAGAAAAGGCCACGCCTAATGCTAAAATAAATAAGCCTAATATGTACATTAGTATTCTGTTTATTAATTTACTATCATTTACATTCATCTTCTTCAACTCCTATTCTTAAAGTTGCTGTCCAATAATAATTATACAATAAATCGAAAGCTTCTGGATATTTTCTTTGGCTTTAAAAGGCTACAGGACTAGGGACATGGCAGTAAATAGAGAAAAATTGCTATCTACAAAAGAGATGAGTGACAAAACTATAAACTTTATCAAAGAATAAGTTAGTTGAAAATAATTAGCATATTTATTATTATATTAAGGGTAAAGCATAATAAAGACATAAAGACACTTTAGCAGAAAACCCTTCTTAGGGTTTTTTTGCTTTTTGTGTTGATTTTGCAAGGAGAAAAATCAAAAAAGAAGGAATTTAAGAAGGAAGGTAGAATTAAAATAAAATATATTTACAAAAAAACCTAGTCGAAAGCCTATGACCTTAGTCATTGGGATGAAGGCTTATTAGATAGGTGGTGGTTATTTAATGAATAATAAATAC
>CALBUB010000042.1 GCA_937967955.1 uncultured Bacillota bacterium
GAGGATGAATGGATCAGTTACTATGAATCAAGTATAGAGCCAATAGCTTTACAGCTAAGTGGTGAATATACTAGAAAACTATTTACTAGAAGGGAGAGAGGTTTTGGAAATGAGATAATATTTGAAAGCAGTAATCTAACCTTTGCAAGTATGAAAACAAAACTAAACTTAGTACAATACGTAGACAGAGGAATAATGACTCCAAACGAAGTAAGAGCTATACTACATTACGCACCTATAGATGGTGGGGATGCACCAGTTAGAAGGTTAGATACTAGACCTATAGATGAATAGGAGGTGAGTAAGTGCCAAAGAAAATAAACATCAAAGGTGAAATTATACCAAATGACTATAAATGGATATATGACCTATTTGACATTGAAAATACTACTCCTAAAGATGTAGAAAAAGCTTTAGAAGAAGCTAATGGAGAAAATATTGAAGTTATAATCAATTCCCCAGGAGGTGATGTGTTTTCAGGCTCTGAGATATACACAATGTTAAAAGAATATAAAAATGATGTAGTAGTAAAAATAGTAGGCATAGCTGCTAGTGCAGCAAGTATAATTGCTATGGCAGGTAAAAAAGTTCTAATATCTCCGACAGCTGAAATAATGATACACAATGTGCAATCACAAGCTAGAGGAGATTATAGAGATTTTGAACATGAAGCAGGGGTACTTAAGGATTATAATAGTACAATAGCTAATGCTTATTTATTAAAAACAGGTATGAGCAAAGAAGAATTATTAGATCTAATGGATAATGAGACATGGCTAACGCCACAGCAGGCATTAGAAAAGGGCTTTGTTGATGAAATTATGTTTAATGATGGCAAAATTAGATTAACAGCAAGTATAAAGCAGTCAACAATGCTTCCTATTAATGTCATCAATAAAATGAGAAGTCTAAAAGCAAAAGGCTTGCTTAATTTAAAAGATAATCAAGATCCAAACGATAATCCGCCTGATTCTCAACAAGAAAAAGAGGCGGATATTTTATTGACAAAATTAAATTTATTAAAATTGAAAGGAGAGGTTGATAATGAATAAAAAGGAATATCTAGAAATGAGAGATAATTTACTAGCAGAGGCTGAAAAGCTTATTGCTGAAGGAAAGACTGAAGAGGCTAAGGAAAAGATGAAAGAAGTAGAGGATTTAGACAACAAGTGGGAAGAAATCAAGTTGGCACAAGCTAACATGAATGCATTAAAAGACAAAGTAACAGGAATAAATCTAGAGAATAATTCAGTAGATGTAAAGGATCTTAGACCAGTTGACAATGTTCAAGTTACACAGAAAGTAGACGAAAAGGAACTATATAAACAAGCATGGGCAAAATATATGATGGGCATGGCTTTAACAGAAGATGAAAAAGTAGTATTCAACGAAGTAAATACTAGATTCCACAATTCAATACAAACAGCTAATACTCATGCAGTAGTAATACCTGACAACGTAACAGAGGATATTTGGAAGGAAGCAGCAGAACTTTATCCAATAATTGATGATTTGAATATGACATTTGTACCTGGTGATTTAACTATACTTAAAGAGACTGATTCTGGAGACGATGCAGCTTGGTATGATGAAGAAACTGAAGTAGCAGATGGAGATTTTGCAATTGGAGAACTTAACTTGACTGGCTGTGAACTTGCTAAAGCTATACCAATTAGCTGGAAGTTAAAGAAGATGTCTATAGAAAGATTTATCCCATATATCACTAGCTTATTAGCAGAAAAAATGGGTGCAGCATTAGCCAAAGGAGTTGTATCTGGTAAAGGTAAGCCTGGTATAGGAGATACTTTCAAGCCAGAGCCATTAGGAATAATTACAGCACTTGAAGCTGAAGAAGATACTCCACAAATTATAGAATATAATTCTGAGTTATCATATGAAGATTTAACTAATGCTATGAGCAAAATGAAATCTGGGTATAAAACTGGAGCCGCTATATATGCAAAATCTGATGTAATATGGAATGTATTGGCAAACCTTAAGGATAATGATGGCAGACCATTGTTTATACCAGACGTTACTCTAGGTGGAGTAGGAAGAATGTTTGGATTGCCAGTTAAAGAAGATGATAGTATACCAGACGATGCAATATTGTTTGCAAATGTAGGCAGAGGATATGCAATAAACGTAAATGAAAACATGACTATTTACACTGAAGATCATGTAAAAGCTAGATACACTGACTATATGGCATATGCAATAATTGACGGAGCGCCACTAACA
Source organism: uncultured Bacillota bacterium (assembly GCA_937967955.1). Lineage (GTDB taxonomy): Bacteria > Bacillota > Clostridia > Tissierellales > Tepidimicrobiaceae > JAAYHX01. The sequence goes on from CALBUB010000042.1 coordinate 2,242, forward strand.
AACAAAGCCTTTGCTCTAGTAAGAAAAGCATTACCAGAAGGCTAAGGTGAATTAGATGTATAAAGTTTTACAGCATTTTAGGGATAAGTACAATAAACGCAAAATATATAAGCCAGGGGATAAATTCATATCTGACGACCAAGAAAGAATAAGAGACTTAATAAATAGAGGGTTAATAGAGGGTGAGCTGCCAGAGGCACCCTCTATTAATATTCCTGATAAAAAAGCTTACCAGTTTATGACTAAAAAAGAAATAGAAAAAGAATTGCGGAGCAAAGGCATTGAATATAGCCCAAGACAAACAAAAGCCGAGCTTATTGAGTTGTTGCTCAAAGGCGGTGATTAAATGCTTCAAGATGTAAAAGATGCATTAAGGGTAAGCGGTAATGATTTAGATAACGAAATAAAAGACTTAATCGAAGCGGCGAAAGCAGATTTAATATTGAGTGGAGTACACAAGGATAAGGTTATAGATACGGACCCGTTGATCAAAAGGGCCGTAATCATATATTGTAAAGCTCATTTTGGATATGATGATACTAAAATAGCTGAAAGATTTGAGCAGTCTTATATTAGTCTTAAACAACATTTAACACTATCTATTGAATATACAGGCGGTGCTGAATGATGAGAGATTATAGACACAGAATAGACTTCTTACACCGAGTTAAAGGCAGAGATGAATATGGAGAGCCTACTGACACTTGGCAACCTTTCAAAGAAGGAATATGGGCTAGTATGGAACCTTTACTTGGTAATGAGTTCTTTGCTGCTTATACTACTGATAGCAAGGTAGAAGTAAAATTCAATATGAGATATGTACCTGGTATTACAAACGACATGAGAATTAAGCATGGTAATGAAGTATATGAAATCCTATCTGCAATAAATGTTAAGGGGCTTAATAGAGAATTGCTTTGTTATTGTAGGATGGTGAAATAATGGCTAAGGTAAAATTCAAAGTTGAAGGTATGACTAAAAAGAAAAGAAACATACGCGGCGATGCAGATGCTAAAGAATCTACAGAAATCAGGAACAGCCAGTAAGTGGTTGAAAGGAGGAAAATAAAATGGCAAATATCAATAGTTACGCACCCCGAAGCGGTAGCATTATTGGGGAAGATGGGACAATTTATAACCTGGTTGATTTATTACAAAATGTAGGGGGTGGCGGTGCTGGTATGGAATTTTTATTTGGATCGGCGGCACCTGATGATTCAACAGGAAAATCGGGAGATATTTACTTAAACACATCAAACGGAGATGTGTACAAAAAAATTGATGAATGGACCAAAATAGGCAATCTAAAAGGCCCAAAAGGAGATCAGGGGCCACAAGGTGAACAAGGGCCTCAGGGTGAACAAGGGCCTAAAGGTGACCCAGGAGCAGATGGTGTAGGGATAGAAGATATAACTTCCAACGGAACAAATATAATATTCCATTTGACCGATGGTACAACAAGGGAAATCCCGTGGCCCACACAAGCTTAGGTGAAATAGATGGCCAGAGTATATTTCAGAGTAGAAGGCATGGATGAACTGGAA
>CALBUB010000043.1 GCA_937967955.1 uncultured Bacillota bacterium
TTTAGTTAGACTGGCTGGATATAGCTTTTCGTTTGGATTCTTTTCATATAGAACTTCCTTAGTATTATAATCCATTAGAATTGCTGATTTTGCATTAATATTTAAATGATCTTCAGCAAATGTTTCCGTTGGAATTATAAAGCTCAATATAAGTATTAATGTAATACATATAATTCTCTTATTCACCAAATCGCCTCCTAACTAAATGTTTACTTTTATATTTTCCATAATGTCTTTTGTTATACTAAAGGTACATAATTTTTGTAATGATTATTACGAGAATTAATTGTAAGTAAAAAAGCTTTACAACATTATGTTGTAAAGCTAAAAGAATTTTACGCCGTCTTTTGTAACCAAGCCATATATTAATTTTTTCTCCTTACCTGGCTTTTTATCTATCTTATATATGGCCTTAATTTCTTTTTCAACCTCATATGCCTTTTCTAGATCGTTTGCATGTATAAAGGCTAATGTTTCTCCTGGTACTACTTTATCATTTACTTTCTTGTTAAGCACTATTCCTACTGAAAGATCTATTTGTGAGTCCATAGTTTCTCTTCCAGCCCCTAATTTTAAAGCACATATACCCATTTTTTCCGCATCTATAGCTGTAATATAGCCTTCTATGTCACTCTTAACTTCTATAATATGCATAGCTTTTGGAAGCAAAGCTGGATTTTTAATTTGTTCTACATTTCCTCCTTGTGCTTCAACTAATTCAATAAGTTTTTGAAAAGCTAATCTTTCATCTAACACTTTTTCTAATAATCGTCTACCCTCATTCTGATCTTTTACTCTCTTTGCTAATACTAGTAATAAAGAGCCTATGTACAAACAAAGTTCTCTTAAATCATCAGGTCCTTCACCAGTTAACACTTGGATAGCTTCTTTAACTTCTAAAGCATTTCCTATGGCCTTACCTAATGGTTCATCCATATTGGTAATGACTGCTACCGTTTCTCTGCCGTAACCAGTACCAATACGAACCATTTCCTTAGATAAATTTACAGCATCTTCTAATTCTTTCATAAAAGCTCCGCTACCAACTTTTACATCTAAAATTATAGCATCAGAGCCTATTGCAAGTTTTTTACTCATTATACTACTAGCAATCAAAGAAAGGTTGTCCACAGTTGCTGTAACATCTCTTAATGAATATATTTTTTTATCAGCTGGTGCAATATTAGAAGTTTGGCTACAAATAGCAATATTTATTCTGTTTACACTTGCTATAAATTCATCCATAGTAAGCTCAACATTAAAACCTTCTATAGCTTCTAATTTATCCAAAGTTCCTCCTGTATGTCCTAACCCTCTGCCTGACATCTTTACAAAAGGCACATCACAGGCTGCTATCATTGGACCTAGTATTAATGTTACCGTATCCCCTACTCCACCAGTTGAATGTTTGTCTACTTTAATTCCATTGATTTTAGATAGATCGACCATATCACCTGAATTAACCATGGCCCTTGTTAAATCTAATGTTTCCCTTTCTGTCATTTTATTAAAATAGATAGCCATCAATAAAGCTGACATTTGATAATCAGGAATATTTCCAGCTATGTAATTTTCTATACAATAATTTATTTCTTCAGTACTTAGCTCTAAACCATCTCTTTTTTTCTTAATAATATCATACATCCTCATTTTATTTCACCTCTGTTTATATTTATTTTAACATAATTATTTAGAAGATGATAATTCATACTCTTTATTTTTTTCAGAATATGAATATATCTACGTGTCTGAAATTTTAGAATAGTTAAGAATATTTATAAGCCTAACAATATTATCCTTATTATCCAATCTATGTACGGCAAAAGAATGTCGTAATGTCATAGGTGTAATCTTTTTATTTATATTAGCTTTCTTACTGTATTGTCTTATAATCTTCCAAAAACCTTGTCTTGTGAGCCTATTACCGTTATAGTTTAAAAATAATGCTTTTTCTTCATTATCTTTCACCAGTTTTTTTCTGTAATTATCCATATAATTTTTTATACAAATTAATGTGTCAGCATCAATAGGTATCAATCTATCAGAAGCATCCTGATAATTTAGCAGCAAACAACCTAATTGCATATCTAGATTGTCCACGTTTAGTGCAACCAATTCACTAACCTTTATTCCTGTTGTATACAATAGTTTTAACATAGCTTTATCTCTTGCACCAATAAAACTATCTCCAGCTGGCTGAGACAATAATAAGTCTACCTCTTCTTTTGAAAGTATGTCTGGTATTTTTCTTTCCTCTTTTGGTGGACGTAAATTATATGTAGGATCTTCTTTTATAATTCCTATATTCAATAAATACTGAAAAAATCCCCTTATAGAAGCTAAGCTTCTAGCTACAGTAGCTGCTGATTTTCCTTTTTTCTGCAAATACACCATATAAGTTATTACAGTAGTTTTATTTACATTTGTAATATTGTCAATCTGCTTATCTATTAAATATTTTCTAAATTGGAGCAAGTCTCTCTTATAGGATTCTAAAGTACTATCTGCCAAATCCTTTTCTCTTTTAATATATTCTAAATAATTATATAATCTACATTGCTTCATAATTTATACTCCTTTTTTAAACTAAAAGTTAACTTAAATAGTTAATAAAAAATTTCATAAATATTGGCGTTAAATATGCTTCAATTAAGCAACCTACAAATATAAGAATAGAAAATAAAAGGATTAATAGAGAATAATCTATAAACTCTGAAATAAATCTATTTTTTCTTAACTTATTTCTCTTCTTCTTTATACTATTTATTGAAAAGGCTAAACCTATTGCTGAAATTGATATTATTCCTGGGATGATGAAAAGATTTTGTGAAAATATGCCTAATATAGAAAATAGAAAACCTTTAAAACCATATTCATGTACGAAAAAACCAACAGAGAAGCCCAACGCAAAACCCTTAAATAATATAACAAGTGGAACTAAAAGTAAGCCAACAAAAATAGTACTTGTAATCCAAATCATAAAAATTGCTTTATAGTTATCAATTAAGGACTGTTTTAGTACAGAAATATTGTTAATCTCAGAAGAAGCAATTGATTTAAATAGGGAGTTTACAAACAACATTACATTGTTAGTTTTTTCAGGTTCTATAACCTTTATTGTAATAGAGCCTATAACAATACCAATAAAAAATAAAACAGTTACACTAAAATAAATTAAAAAGTTTTCACGAAAATGATTAAATATCCATCTTTTAAATTTTAATGGCAATGATAAATCCTCCCTTCGATTATACAAGCCTTATATGAATAATATGCTTTTAAGGGAGGTATTATCACTAATTATGTATTCTGATTTATATACTTTTGTGCATAAAATATAGCTACTATAGTTTTTGCATCATTTATTTCGCCTCTTATAACCATATCTATTAAATCTTCAATTTTATGTTTTTCAACCCAAATATATTCATCACTTCCAGGTTTTATTTCTTTCTTTTCTAAATCAGTAGCTAAAAATAGATATATTTTCTCATTTGAAAAGCCAGGTGACGTGTAAAATTCAAATAGGTATTCTAATTTGTTTGCTGTGTAACCAGTTTCTTCTGCTAACTCTCTCAAACCAGTTTCTTTTGGCTCCTCATTTACTTCTATTTTACCAGCAGGTATTTCTAATAAAAATTTTTCTACAGCTTTTCTAAACTGTTTTACTAATATCATACAGCCATCATCAGTAATTGGGATTATGCCAACAGCTCCTGGATGTTCTACTATTTCTCTCTTAGAATATTTTTTATCAGGTAACTCTACAGTATCTATTCTTAAATTTATAATCTTTCCCTCATATATTTTTTCAGATTTCATAGTTTTTTCTTCAAAAGTCATTTTATTTATTCCTCCTTTACTAACTGTTTAGCAACATAGGAACCTACTGCCCCTAAAGTTAAAAAGAATTCTCTATCCTCTTGGTAGCCCCTTCCCATAGTAGTCGTCCTCAAATTAAAATGGTTCATAGCATTTATAATTTCTTCACCATTTTCATATATAATGTCAAATTTTTTATCAAGATCTAGTTTACTAATTTGACTACGAATAATTTCTGCTTTATTTTCATCTAAAATTGGTATTACAATTTGTCCAGTTGTTTTTGCAATTTCAGACAGAACTGTCCTCGTTTGATGACTTATGCCAATATGCCTTTCTCTTGGGTCTTTAAAACTAATCCTAGGAACAATAATTGCTCTTCCACTTAAAGTATTTATAGCATCTATAATTTGACCTTGTTCTATACCACTAAAACCGTACTTAGTACCCGTTCCTACTATACCTGGTCCCATTGTAATTATGGTTACATCGCCTTTAAGAACTTCTTTTGCTGCTATTAAACCTGTATATATATTAACACATTCTAAATCACCACCAAAAGCATGGCCTATTGTGATAGTTTTATTAATTAATCCTTTATCCTTTAATAATCTTACAGTATTGCTAAAATATATAGGTAAACAACCTCCATCAGTCATTATATAGTTTATTTTAATATTTCTATTTTTCCATTTCAACATAGAAACTATTGGTGCAAGCATGCTATGTAAAGTACCAACAATAAATATATGACCATCTAGGCTTTTAAAATTGTTAAATACTTCATGGTATTTGCTATTTTCTTCTTCAACTGCTAAACACTTAAGCTGTAAAGGTGTGTATCTCAACTTCATTATATGACCTTCACCTTCAAGTTCTTTAAATTCATTACTATAGTTAAAAATAACGAAGTGGAAGCCACCTGTACCTAAAGACAACTCAACTGCTGTCGTATTTACAATAACAGTATCTCCTACCTTTATTTGTCCAGTCATTTGATCATAATTAATAGCTTTTGAAAGCTTTCCATCGATTAATACCTTTATAAAAGTTATGTCCTTCTGTTTATCTTCAATTTCTACTACTTTTCCTTTTCTATAGCTTAACATCTATAACAACTCCTTACCTTCCTAAATCATCTAAAAACTTAAGAAATTTATTATTTTCTATAATCTTAGTAAAAGAAATTTTTTCAGCTAGCAAATGTAAAATTAGTAGTAAGAGTAAGTACACTATCTTTGCTATAACATTTTGAGTAAGGGCACAATATATTCCTAGAGTGAAACCCATAGTATTAGAACCTACATCCCCCATCATGACTTTAGCCTTTAAATCTAATGGTAAATATATGAATAAAATTCCAAAAAAGGAATAAATAATTTTATCATATTCACTAGCTGTACTAAAAAGAAGCATTATTACTGCAAATAGAATAAATACTTTTGAAGATCTTCCTGGCCTTAAGTCGAATAGATTTATTAAATTTGTAAACATTGCTATAAGAAAAGTATTTAGGATAATTTCTAAAATATCCTTTGATAAAACTAAAGCTACAAATAAGGATAACAAAAAGCCAACCCCGGCTTTGATTCCTCCGGTAGTAGGATTACCTTTTATAAAACTTATAAAATGTCCTTTTAAACCTTTTACTTCTTTTTCCCCTATTAAATCATCCATAAAGCCTACTAATCCCATTAGAACTAATGAAAACAGATAAATAATATATTTGTTTCCCTTTGCAAAAAATAAATATACGAAAGTTAAGTTGAAAACTTGTACAAAAATAAACAACAATCCCATACAATTGGGTATCTTTTCTCCCAAATAATTAGTTCCCAACGCATTTCCTTTTTCCAATATTTTTATCAATATTGGTATAGCTATATAAGCTAGTACCATAGCTATTATAATAATGATTATATTTAGATAAGCCATACTTTCACCTTCTGAAAAATAATATTATTAGTGTCTTAAATATTTGGATAAATTGCTTACCTCTATGTTTAAAGCCTTTTAATGATCTATCTGTATATCTGTGTTTCATATTTACTGGTATTTCTTTAAAAGTAAAGCCATTATTTATAGCTTGTATAGTCATGGCTATTTCTATACCGTAATTAGTAGGTATGTACCTCATACTATCTATTACTTTTCTCTTATAAACTCTCTGGCCAGATAAGGAAGTATCCATTTCCTTACCAGTATAATAATGTACTCCTTTCCGAGCAAGTTTTTTTACTAAGCCAAAGCCACCCTTAACATTTGTGTTTTTAGAAGCACTTGGAAATTGTGCAATAGTAAAATCTACTTCCTCTTTTATAACAGGCTCTATTAATTTGCCAACTTCTGAGCTTGTAAATCCTACATCTCCATCAACAAAACCCACAATTTCACAAGCAATATTTTCCAAAGCTTTTTTCATCGCATAACCTTTACCTTTATTTTCTTTAAGAGAAATAACTACTGCTCCATTATCTTCTGCTATCCGAGCTGTATTATCGGTAGAACCATCATCCACAACAACTATTTTATCAATCACATCTATTTGTTTTAAACCTTCTATTGTATATTTTATTGTATCTTCTTCATTATATGCCGGTATTACCATTATTACTTTTCCTTTAATCAAAATAACCACTCCCTTGGCAAAAACTATTGTACATTTATGTTAGGTATCAAGCTTTCTGCAGTTTTCTTCATGCCATAATGACCTGGTCTACCTTCCATAGCTAATATTAAGGATACCTTTCCAATAGTCGTATCTACATTGTCTACAGTTGTAATACCAAGGTTTTTATAAGATTCCATATATGAATAATTGGTTTCTAGTTTTTCTATGCCAATTATTGATACAGAATTATTTTTAGACACATTTATTATAGTATTGTCTATTACATTTATCATATTTTGTGGCTCAACCACACTTCCCCCAGCCACAATAATAAAATCTACAGGTTCATTAATTAAGCCTACTAAATTTATGAAGCCTTTTTCATCTAATTTTAGGACTAATTCATTAGCTTCTCCTTTAATTATTGCTTGTGTAAGCTTTTCTACTGCATCTTTTACTATATTATCAATATTATCAGTTGGTATATCAAGCTCTTGATATACATTTAATAAGAGTTCTTCATTGGTAAAATTATCCATTATTGTTGTTAAATTTACAACATTAGCCCCTGCTGCTTCCAACAATTGGCCCACACTTGAATATACATAATCGTTGTTTGTTTCAATTATGGCTACTTTAAAACCTGCTAATTTATCCTTAATTATTTCTCTATAAGTTGAATCAATAAAATATCTATAATCTTCCTTTTCTTTATTAGCTAATTCTAAAGCCTCTCTTAATTCTTTGTTTTCTTCACTTAAATAGTCAAACCTCTCTTCTATTTCAGACACAATATCTTGTCTTTGTTCTATAATCAAATCCTGAGCATCCAATAAAAAGCCTACAAATATACCAATTCCTAAAGCAGCAAAAATAGCAGCAATTGATATGACATAGAATTTTATATTTGGTATCAATAATATTCCTCCTTTTATAAGCCTAATAAAAGCCTTATTCTAATTTTTATTAGTAATAAAAGATCCTTTAATAAAGGATGTCTTAAGGTAATAACTAATATGGGTATTAAAGCGGCAATAACTATTCCAATAACATACTTTAATTTAAAAGTACTGTTGTATAGTTTGTTTACTCCCTTAGCATCAACTAATTTAGGTCCAACTTTTAATCTAACTAAGAAGGTACTTGCCATTCCTTTTCTACCTTTTTCTAAGAAATCAATCATATTAGAATGGGTACCTACTGCTACAATTAAATCTGCTTTATTATTGTATGCAAGTAATAAAGCTATATCTTCACTTGTACCAGGAGCAGGGAAAATTTTCGCATCTAACCCTAAACTCTTAACTCTTTCTAGGCCTGGCGCTCTACCATCTGGATAAGCATGGACTATTATTTCCTGAGCCTTTTTAAGACACTCATCAGACACACTATCCATATCTCCTACTAAAATATCAGGTGTAAGCCCAAAATCAAGCAATGCATCCCCTCCACCATCTACTCCAATAAGCACAGGTTTAACTTCTTCTATATACGGTTTTATAGCCTCCAAATCTACTTTATAATCCTTTCCTCTTACTACTACTAATACATGTTTGTTTTCTAAATTCACTTTAGTTTTTGGAACAGAAATTTTACCTGTTACAAGACCCTTTTCTTTTTTTGCGTAATTTAAAGTGTTTTCAATAAATCTTTCTAATTCCTCTTCTAAATTATCATAACCAATCTCTAATAGTTCCTTAATCTTTTCCTCATCTAATAATTTGCATTGCCCTACTATTATACCATCACATATTATATCATTTTCATTGATTTCTATCATTTGACCTTCTTCAAGCATATCAAATAAGACTTCATCAGCTTCAAAAATAGGGATATTTGAATCTATTAATACAGAAGGTCCTTGGTTTGGATATTTCCCACTTATTGTTTCATTTACATTGATTATACATTTAACTTTTTTCTCAGCAAGAGACATGGCAGCTAATTCATCCAAATCTTTGTGATTAATTAATGCAATATCTCCAGGCTCTAGCCTTTCTGTCAACCTTTTAGTTTTTACATCTTTTTTTACTATTCCTTTTATATACATAACAAATCCTCCGATTTTACTATATTTGCCTATATTGTTATTTTAATAGTCTCCTGACTTATTATAACATAATATCTCAATAAATATATAACAAATAATATTTAACCTCACAAAGTAAACTTTGTGAGGTTAAAAAACACTTTCTTCTGCCATTTCCATTTCCAATCTTAATTTATCAGCAACCATTGCTATGAATTCGCTATTAGTAGGCTTCCCTTTATTATTATTTATAGTATAGCCAAATATTTTATCAATAGTATCTATCTTTCCTCTAGTCCACGCCACTTCAATCGCATGCCTTATAGCCCTTTCCACTCTACTAGGAGTGGTATTATATTTACTAGCTATCCCTGGATACAATTCTTTTGTAACTGCACCTAAAAGATCTACATCTTGAATAACCATTAAAATAGCTTCTCTTAGATAAAGATAGCCTTTTATATGGGCTGGCACTCCAATTTCATGGATTATGTTGGTAATTTTTGCTTCTAAACTTTTAATAGGATCAGCTGTAGTTAAATTTGCAGATTCAGGAATTTGAATGTATTTATTAGAATCTAATTCATTGTTTTCATCTTCTCTTTCCACAATTTGCTTAAGCCTTTTTATAAAAGTTTTAAAATCGAAAGGCTTAACTATATAATATTCAGCACCTAAATTAATAGCTTTTTGAGTTATTTTATCTTGACCTACTGCTGATAGTACTACTACTTTTGGTTTCTTTTCTATCTCTAGTTTATGTAAAGACTCTAATACTCCTAATCCATCTAAATGTGGCATTATAATGTCTAGTATTAATATATCGGGTTTTTCTTCCTTAATTTTATCTAAAGCGTCCAAACCGTCTTTTGCGGTGCCAACGACCTCAAAATCCCCCTCTTTTAATAAAAATTTGCTGAGAATCTCACAAAATTCACGATTATCATCTGCAATTAATACTCTCTTTTTCTCCAATTTAATATAACCCCCTGTTTGCTATTATTCCCTAAAATATTTTATTCGACACAGGTTTTAAATTTCCTTCTATTTTTTGAAAGATATTAAAAATTTTTACCAAAACAAAATGATAGGCAAATGCCTATCATTTTGTTTTATTTACCTGTTCCAACATCCATTCTATAAATACTCCATAACCTTTAGTAGGGTCATTTACAAACACATGGGTTACTGCTCCTATCAATTTTCCATCCTGTATTATAGGGCTTCCACTCATACCTTGGACAATTCCACCCGTTTTTTCAAGTAGTCTTCTATCTGTTATTTTTATTGTCATACTTTTTTGTTCTGGTTTGTCTTGAAGTTGCACATCTGTTATTTCAATATCAAATTTTTCTACCTTGTTGTCGCTTATAGTTGCTAATATATGGGCCTTGCCTATCTTTACTTCTTCTTTAAAACCTATTGGAATTGGTTCTCTCTTGTCTGCTTTTACAAATTCATCGTTTAATACACCAAATATGCCATAATGAGAATTGTTTATAATTTCTCCTAACTCTTTTTCTGACTCATAAAACATACCTTTTATTTCCCCTGGGCTACCTTTTTTACCCTGTTCTATATTGGATATTTTAGCATTTATTATTTTACCGTGATTTGCATTTAGTAAGTGACCTGTATCCATATCTGTTATACCATGTCCTAAAGCACCGAAAACTTTAGTATCTTTATCATAAAATGTCAAGGTACCAATTCCAGCAGTTTTATCCCTAACCCAGATACCTAATCTATAACAATTATCCTGCAAACTTTTAACAGGAGTAGCCTCAATTTCATATTTTATATTATTTCTATCTATTTCAAGTTTTATTTTTTGATCCTGTAATTGGTTTAAAAGCTCTACCACATGTTGCGCATCTTTTATTTCTATATCATTAATCTTTATTATACTGTCCCCTGGCTTAATTCCAGCATCTTTAGCTGGATTATACCTTTGACCATCTATTCCTATAACATCAGTTACAGCAACTACTAGTACGCCTTTTGTGTTAATCTTAACACCAATTGCATTTCCTCCAGGAACTAATTTGGGTCTGTCTACAACATTTACGTCAACCTTTTTGACAGGTATTAAGCCTAATAACTTAAGTTGGAATTCTGCTTCTCCTGCATCAACTCCATCTATTTTATAGCTTCTTTTTAAGCCATTATTAGCACCACTATTATAGGCAGATTGGACTACTACATCTTCACTTGCTGATACACTCAGGGAGAAAGGGAATATAACATTAATATTTTTATTTTCACCTTTGGCTATTTTTATTTCGTTTGGATAATAAAAAATGTTAATAGCCTGTAAAATATAAAAAAAAGTAAATATTATTAATAATAAGGAGAGCAGTCTTGAATAAATTCTTGTTTTATTCAAATTATTATCACTCCTCTATTTTTCCTCTGATGAATTCACCTCCAGATATATTTTACGTAAATATAATTTAGCCTTTTTAAGCCTTAATTATACTTTAAATAATTATTTATAATGTAAAGTAACTTATATAATGACAAAAAAAACAAAACAAAAAGGCTTTATATAAGAAAATTACATAAAGCCTTTTTTTGGACACTTTCAAGTTAACTTTATCCAATTATTAATTTAAGCTTTTAGACATATCCAGCATTTCTTTTGCGTGTAATTTTGTTGTATCGGTTAAATTTACTCCTCCTAACAATCTAGATAATTCATCAATTCTTTCATTATAATCTAGTTTTTTGACTACCACATTGGTTTTATCTTTTAAAACTTCCTTGGAAATTACAAAATGAACATCTGCAAGAGCAGCAACTTGTGGCAAATGTGATATACAAATAACTTGACGATTTTTAGAAATAGCTTTGATTTTTTCCCCTACTATTTGTGCTGTCCTTCCACTTATGCCAGTATCTATTTCATCAAAAATTAAAGTTGGAATATTATCGTAACTAGATAGTATTTTTTTGAAAGCTAACATTATTCTAGACATTTCTCCACCAGATATTATTTTGCTTAATGGTTTTAATTCTTCTCCTTTGTTAGTAGAAATAAGGAATTCTATCTTATCTAAACCTGTAGGCGTAAAATATTCATGCTCATCAAAATTTATTTTAAAAACAACATTTTGCATATTAAGCTCTGCTAGTTCCTCAGTTATTCTATCTTCAAGTTTTTTGCTTATTTCCTTCCTGATAGCAGTCAATCTATTACAATAAGCAGTTAGTTCCTTTTCTATTTTGCTTATCTTTTCCATGGTTTCTTCAATTGCTTTTTCATTATTGAGTAAAGTGTTCAACTTTTCTTCTATAGAATTCCTATATTCTATAATATCTTCAATAGTATTTCCATATTTTCTCTTTAAATTATTTAATAAATCAATTTTTTCTTCCAATATCATAAACCTTTCTTCATCTAATTCAAGTTTTTCTAAATAATCCTTAATATTTATATAAAGATCCTTTAGCTCATATTCTATAGACTCTAATATATTATTATATTCTTTCAGTTTATCATCATATTTTTCAATATTACTCAAATTAAATCTACATTTTCCTATACTATTGATAATAGAATAACTACTAAAATCATCACTGTCTAACATATCTACAACTTGTGCTAAACTATATGCTATTTCCTTAATATTACTTAATTTGTTATATTCAGCCATAATTTCATCTTCATCTATATTAAATATGTCAGCTGAGTCAATATCACTCAATTGGTATTGAAGTAAATCTATTTCTCTCTCTATATTCTCAGTATTTCGAGACAAATCATTCAACCTATTTTTTTCATCTAATAACATTTTATACTTATTATTTACAGCTTCTAATAAGTCTTTTAGTTCTTCATTCCCAAAACTATCTACTAATTTAATATGAGTAGCTGGGTCCAATAAAGACTGATGTTCATGCTGTCCATGAATATCTACTAAGTTTTCTGTTATATCATTTAATATTGATAATGTAACAACCCTACCGTTAACTCTGGAAACAGTCCTGCCGTTACTATAAATCTCCCTAGTGATTATTAAATAACCATCCGGATCCTTATCGATGCCATACTCTTCTAATACTTTGTTTATTGTGACTGGGTCTTCAAGGTAAAAAACACCTTCTATAATTGCTTTATCTTTACCAGATCTTATCAAGCTTCTATTAGCTCTTTGTCCCAATATCATACTTATTCCTTCAATAATTATGGATTTACCAGCCCCTGTCTCACCAGTCAAAACATTGAAGCCCTTTTCAAAATTTATTTTAACTTTATCAATAATAGCGAAGTTATTAATGTTTAACTCAACTATCATACATATACCCCCATATCATATAAATAGATTCCATATGGCATCTATAACTACTAATATAAAGCATTATGGGCATTTTCAACTACCTGCACTATTAATTGTTTATCTATGCATTCATTGTTTAGAGCATTTGATATGTATAATAAATATTCTATATTCCCTGTAGAACCTGTTATAGGTGAAAAATCTAAATCTATAGCTTTAAGTTCAATACTTTCACAAAATTGGATTATATCCTCAATAATTTCTATATGGATTTTCTTATCCTTTACAAGTCCTTTTTTACCGACTTTATCTCTACCTGCTTCAAATTGAGGTTTAACTAATGCCATTATATAACCATTGTTTTTAAGTAATTTTTTTGCAACTGGTAATACCAATTTTAATGATATGAAAGACACGTCTATTGAAATAAAATCTACCTTTTCCCCAATGTCTCCTAAGGTAACATATCTTATATTAGTCCTCTCTTTAACTATAACCCTTGGATCATTCCTAAGTTTCCACGCTAGTTGCCCATACCCTACATCAATGGCATAAACTTTTTTTACTCCATTTTGAAGCATACAATCGGTAAAACCACCTGTAGATGCACCAATATCCATAGCAGTTTTATTCTTTAAATCTATTCCAAATACTTTTATAGCCTTTTCGAGCTTCAAACCACCACGACTAACATAAGTTAATGGATCTTTCTTTACAACTATATTGCTATTAATATCTACTTTTTCTCCTGGTTTATCTATTTTTTTGTCATCTACAAATACTATTCCTTCCATGATAATACGTTTAGCTTTTTCCCTTGATTCAGCTAATCCTCTTTCAAACAAAAGCACATCTATTCTTTCCTTCTCCATATTTACTCTCCTTGTCCTATTATTGCTATTTTTCATATATATTATATCTATTATTCATTCTTTATACAATAAAAGCTGATAGCTCTTAGCTATCAGCAAACTAATACTTATGGAATCAATATTTCCTATAGATTAATTTATTTACTAATTCTTTTAAAAAGCTTACGTCTTTATCAACAAAAGAATCCAAAATATCTATGGCTTTATGACTTAGTAGTTTTACATCTTTTTCAGCCTCAGCCTTGCTTTTGAAAGATAAATAGGTAACCTTGTTTATTAGACTATCCTTTTTTTCATCTAAAAGATCATCCCTAATCTGATAGGCTAATCCTAAATATAGTCCAAATTCTCTCATTTTCTCAACGTCTTCATCATTTCCTCCACCTAAAATGGCACCTGAAACAGTCGCTGCTTGTATTAATGCAGCTGTCTTACATTTATACATA
Source organism: uncultured Bacillota bacterium (assembly GCA_937967955.1). GTDB lineage: Bacteria > Bacillota > Clostridia > Tissierellales > Tepidimicrobiaceae > JAAYHX01. Next base: position 14,061 of record CALBUB010000043.1, read on the forward strand.
AATAATAATTTATCCTCATCCATATGCAAATCATTACATAGTAAATCTACAACTTGTCCACCTATCATGCCAAATACTCCTGAATATTTTCCAATTTCATTTATTGCCCAAATATGTCTTTTGTACTCCTCAATAGTTTTCGAGTCATTATAAGCAAAATCAGCCATTATTTCAAAGGCTAAATTTAACAAACCATCGCCTGTTAGAATAGCCATTGCTTCACCAAAAACTTTATGATTAGTTAATTTACCCCTTCTAAAATCATCATCATCCATTGAAGGCAAATCGTCATGTATAAGAGAATAAGTATGGATCATTTCAATAGCTAAAGCAAAAGGAATATATTTTATATAGTCTTGGGTAAATAGTTCACAGGATTTAAGCATTAATATTGGCCTTATCCTTTTACCTCCTGTAAATAAACTATATTTCATAGATTCAAATATTTTCTCTTGATAGCCAGTTTTATCCTCGAAAAATTTTTGTAGTCCTTCTTCAATTTTATCCCTAGTCTTTTCCATCTCTTTTTCAAAGTTCATCAATCATACCTCCACAAAAAAATCATCTTCTCTTAAATCCCCATCATCATCCTTTAATAATATCTTTACTTCTCCTTCTACCTGGGTCAAAATCTTATTACAATAGTTATATAATTCTACTCCCCTTTTAAACTTTTTTAAAGACTCTTCTAATGACAATTGGTCCTTTTCTAAATCTTCCACTATTTGTTCTAATTCTTTTAAAGCCTCCTCATAGGTCAAATCTTCAATTTTCATCTTTATACAACCCCTCTTTGCTAATATTAACTACTTTTACTTCCAACAGGCCATCTTTAATAAATATCCTTAAAACTTCATCGATAGATATATCCTCAACCGAACTTACTGTTTCCCCATTAAGAGTTGTAACGATACCATATCCCCTCTCTAGAGAGGAAACAGGATTTAAATGTTTGATAGACCTATTTAAATTTTCTATCCTATCCCTATAAGATGACAACCTCATATTCATTATCATAGATAAACGTTTCAACAGACTATCCTGTTCTTGGGCCAGCTCTCTAATTTTGTTGATTGGATTATGAAAATATAAATTATTATACAAGTAATCCAATCTCATTTTCATATCACTCTTTTTAAAAGTAAAAGCTCTAATCAGACTATTATACTTTTCATCTAATATACTTAACATTTCACTTACATCTGGAGTAGCAATCTCAGCTGCTGCTGATGGTGTAGGAGCTCTACAATCTGCAACAAAATCAGCTATAGTATAATCCGTTTCATGGCCTACAGCAGATATTACTGGCTTTTCCATATGGTATATTGTCCTAGCAAGCCTTTCATCATTAAAAGCAAAAAGCTCCTCTATGGAACCACCGCCTCTTCCCAAAATTATTACATCAATATCCTCTCTCTTATCAAGATATCTTAATCCCTCGCAAATTGATTCTGGTGCATTTATACCTTGAACTAAGGTTGGATACAATATTATATCTACTACAGGACACCTTCTTTTGATAACCGTTATAATGTCCTTAATGGCTGCACCTGAAGATGAGGTAACTACACCTATTTTTTTAGGAAAGACAGGTAATTCTTTTTTATGAGCTGAATCAAATAAGCCTTCTTTTTCAAGTTTTAACTTTAATTCTTCAAAAGCCCTGTATAAATCTCCAATTCCGCTTCTTTCAATTTTCCTAACATAAAGTTGATAGTTTCCTTCCTTCTCATATACAGAAACATAACCTGTTGCCACAACTTTATCCCCATCTTTCAAAGCAGAGGGCATATTCTCTTTATAATTTTTAAACAATACACAATTTATCTTTCCTTGTTCATCTTTTAGGGAAAAATAAACATGTCCACTATAGTGGCTTTTAAAGTTTGAAATTTCTCCTTCCACTTGTACATTGGAAAGTATTACATCACCTAAGAAAATTCTTTTTATATATTTGTTTACTTCACTAACCTTTAAGGGTTTTGAAATCACTATAATCACCTGCTAATATATCCTACTTTTCCTAAATATGCTATGCCTACTGCATTATCAGTACACAAACTTTTTTCAGGAAAATACGATTTTATACCATCTTTTAGTAGTTTTTCTGTCAAAAGTGTTCTAATTATACTATTAGAAGAAACTCCTCCAGTTATTAGAACAGAATCTAAATTATAATATTTAGAACCATTTAAAATAATTTTATATAAAAAAGAACCTATTATGTCAAATAAAGTATAAAATATGTCTTCAATTTTATATGAGTTATTCTGGAGCAAATTTTTAAATAAATTTTCCATTCCAGATAGATTAAACCAAGTTTTATCTTTTATATTTATTGGAACATTTATATCTAATTTTTCCCCTTCCCTTGCCATTAAATCCATATGTTTGCCGCATGGAAAAGGCAGTTCTAATTCTACACCAATCCTATCTATCAGTTGACCTACACTTATATCTAAAGTCCCTCCAATAATCTTAATGTCAAGCTGTTTATTTACGTTTTTTACTAATAATAACTCAGTAGTCCCGCCTGAAATATGTAAGCTTAAAAAATTTTTGCATACTTCTAATTGGCTATTCATAATTCCTGCAGCAATATGACCTTCTTGATGGCTATACTCCTTAAATTTAACATTTAGCAATTTGGAAATAGTAATAGCTTGCCCCCTACCAACTAAAAAAACTGGCATATAGGACTCTGGTAAATTTCTTGGTTGTGAGCTACATGAAACAGTGTCAATTTTAAAAACATCAATCAACTTAACCATTTCTTCAATTAAAATTGGTATATTATTAACATGCTGAAATACAGCTTCCTGTTGTCTTAGGCCTTTTTTGCCTTTCTTTACTCTTAAAACCTGCCTTAAATCTACCACTATATTGTCCTTATCATCTATGACAGCCACCGAAGTTGTGTAGTTTGAAGTATCGATACCAAGATAAAATTTATTTGCCATCAATATCCGTACTCCTTACAATACTTCCTAATACACCATTTACAAATTTTGAAGATTGACTGGAGCTATATTTTTTTGATATCTCTATTGCTTCATTAATAGAAACTTCAATAGGAATATCAGGTCTATAAAGTATTTCATATATAGCAATTCTTAATACACATAGGTCTACTCTAGCTAAACGGCTTATATCCCAATTTTCAAGATTTTTTTCTATGTGAGAATCTATTGTTTCTAAGTTCTCCGCTATTTTCCTTATAGCATCCAATATATATTCTTTTTCGCCTTCATCAAAATCATTGTTTTCAAAAAATAGATTGATTACATGGTCTGAAAAGTCGTTATTTATCTCCATTTGATATAATAGTTGCATAGTAGATTCTCTTGCACGTCTTCTTCCCATACGTATCCTCCTAAAATAATTTCTCTATATAATCTGCAAATTATTTATGAAAAACCTTTAATAATATATCTTTTAAGTTTTCTCCCTCATCAATTTTTTCTCCCAATACATATCCTAATGAAGCACAAAGTATTATGAAAATCGTCTTAAAAAAGCCTAAAGAGAGTATCATTATTCCAAATATAATTCCAATAAAGGTACCAATAGTCTTTCCAATATTGGACTTAATATATTTTAGCAAAGCTTCCAGCAAATCTTTAAGTATTTCCTTTATCAATTAAAACACCTCATAGCTATTTTAAATCTCTTCCAGACATAGTTACATTAGTAACAAATACTCTAATTTCAGAAACATTCACTCCTGTACAGTTTTCCACATGTTCTTTTACTTTAGCTTGTAGATTGTTTGTTATTTCAGGGATATTAATCTCAGGTACCACTTCACCATTAATATTAATATATAATTGCCCTTCTAGTATATCAACTTTAACCTTTATATTTTTAAGGCCGCTAAACCTATTGCACACATGATGTACTAAGCCAACTATAGTGTCAGAAGAGATTTTTACCTCTCCATACTCATTCATCTTTACTACATAACTAATTGATTCTCTAGTATTATTATTTGTCTTAAAGCTTAATAATAAAATTTTAATGCTAAATAATAAAGTGATTAGGCCAACAATGGTCAAAAGATAGTTTCCTTTTAAATTTTCTAAAAATAAGGTTATACTTTCAATAGATAGAAGCTCTATTATTTGAAAGGGAAATATGAGCATTATTATTGAAAATGCTCCAAAAAACAAGGAAATAAAAAACAATAATACTCTTATAAGTGCTGTCATAATTTTTACTTCCTCCTAAAAATTCAAAATTACCCTCTGTTACCAGAGGGTAGTATTTATTTTACTCTTGGTTCATTTTCAATTACTGGCTCCTCCTTAGGAATGTTCACCCCTTGTACATTAACATTTACTTCAACAACTCTTAAGCCAGTCATTGTCTCAACTCTATCCTTTACATTTTTTTGTACATTTGTGGCTACCTCAGAAATCTTTGAACCATAATCAACAATTATAAATAAATCTATCGCAGCTTCTTTTTCTCCCACTTCAACCTTTACGCCTTTAGATAGATTTTTCATTCCTAGCATTTCAGTAATATCTCCGGTTAAGCCTCCACTCATGCTAGAAACTCCTTCTACTTCCGTTGCAGCAAGCCCTGCTATTATAGCTACCACTTCATTTGATATTTTTACAGTACCATATTTGCTCCTATTTTCTCCTGTTGTTTCTGCCAAATCTGACACCTCCTACTTTCAGAAACTCTTCAACGTTATTATACCAAAGGGATAATGCTTTTACAAAAGAATTCTAATTTTTTTCCATAATTTTTATATTGGATGCATCTAAATCTGTCTCATTTATAACTATATCTAGTATTTTTATTACATCCTGTTCAGTCAATTGGTCAGCATCCACTACTATTTTAGCATCTGTTTCTGTCAAGAATACCAGTGCTTCATTAAAGCCTTTTGCTTTTATTAGCCCCTCGATTGTCAACTCTTTTTCTGACAGCTCTCCAATCTTCATAATCTTTTTTTGTGCATCTGTTACCATTTCTTGACTACTATTTTCATTATTAACTATTTCATTTAATCTATCTACAAGGTTAGCCCTCAATTTATCTCTAGAAAGACGCTGCTCAACAAAATAATTTTTTGACTGTAAATTCTGCTCACTACTTATAGTTTCTGATATATCTCCTTCTGTACTCTCGACTAGTTCATCTACAGCACTATTAGCTTCATCTCCCTCTTCTTCTTTTTCATCCTTTGAATCTATAATTTCTAATTCATCCTCTTTTCCCTCAGAAATAGCTGCAACTAAATCATTTTCAACTTGCTTCTCTTTAGCCAATTCCATTTCTTCATATTGTTGATATTCGCTGGAAACCCTTGATGATGCCCTCTTAGTTAAATTGTGATTTACATAGCCAGTCAATACCAATAGTAAAATCAACATAACCACAATTGCTGGCCTTTTAACAGTAAACATAATATCATCCCCCTCTTAATTACTAGAATAAACTTCAACCCTGTTACCAGGAACCCCTAAAACAGTTTTTACAGCTTCATATAACATCTCTTTTACTTCCAAATTTTCTGCTCCCTCTGCTATTACTATTACACCTTTAATAGTTGGCCTTACTTCTTTTAAAACTATTGGCTCTCCATTGTCATTAGTTACAACTTGTACAGTCATATCTTCCCTAACAATTTCCCTAGTACCCCCTTGTGCATCATTCTCTCTTGTAGTTTCGTTGTTTTTAGTAGTGTTAAATGCTGGGACTACCTCTGTTGTATCCTCTAATGTTATCATTACTTTTACTTCTCCTACACCTTTTAGCTGGCTTAATATATTTTCCAGCTTGTTTTCCAATAAAGTACTATAGTCAGAGTAGCTACCTTGCAAATCTTCTACTTTATCTAGATTATCACCAATTTTAACTTGCTGTTTGTTGTTTTCAATAAATATATCTGCCAATATGAATAAAATTATTCCAATGATAAGTATTATAAATAGATTCCTCATCATATCCTTATTGCTAATATTCTTTAAATATTCTTTAATCTTATTGAGAAATTTCTCCACTCAGTTCACCTTCCTCCCCCTTATTATAAATAAGTATTTTTATATTATCCTTTGGCACATTATATTTTTCATATAAGATGTCCTTAATCTTGTCACCATCTTTAAAAGTTGTCGCTTTTTCAGTTTCCTTATTGGAATCATCTATTTTTATTTCTTCAATTTTAATAGTCTTTATAGTGTCTTCATCGTAGCTGTCACTCCCATCTTTAGGTGCCATAACTATTTCTATATCCCTTATGTTTCCATAATTGTCTTCATCCTCGAATATAGAAATTTTAATGTCATCGACTTGATATTCTAATATACCATCTATAGTTGCTTTTACATTTTCTTTTAACATATTTATATAAGTTTCCTTAATCTGCCTTTCATGAAGCTCTTGTAGGTCTGAATTATCTGCATATTCAAATTGGACCCCCTCTACAATACTCTTAAATATTTCTTGTTCTATATTAAAACTACTATTTATCAATTTTATAAAAGGTGATATTATCACAATTATTATCATTAAACCTATAACCACATTTACATATCTCTTCATGTTATTGTTTGGTAATGCTAATTCTACGATAGAAAGCAATATAAACATTACCGCTATATCTTTTACCCAGTTTCTCAAAAAGTCAAGGATAGCCAAATTCAATCACCTACCTCAACATAAGCGCTGCATTGCCTGCTTCAACGACAACTGATATGGTTATAAAAAACATTATAGCTACAGACAGTATTCCAACTAGTATCAATACTAAAGACTTAGAAATCTCTTCAAAATATCCTAAAATTCCATCGGCTGTTATTGGCTGGATTATTGCTGCCACCAATTTATACACAAACACTAATATTGATATCCTTATTACTGGAATTAAACATATTAACACTAAAGCTACTAAACCCATCATTCCTAAACCATTCTTTAATATAGCAGAACCTCCTACTACCACTTCTACCGCATCAGATAAAAATTTACCAATTATAGGTATAAAGCTGTCTACTGCAAATTTTGCTGTTTGTACAGCTATTCCATCAATATTAGAGCCTATCTCATATATACTGATTATTCCTATAAATACTGTAAAAGAAGCACCTATTATTACAATAATAATTTCACGCATCAGTTCTGATATTTTATTAAATTGAACTTTATTGGAAATTCTACTGATTATTCCCACTATAAATGTAAAAAAAATTAAAGGAAATATGAAATTTTTAATTAAAGTTCCTATTATATTTACAGCCCCTAATACTACCGGGTTGAAAAGAAGCTTTGTCCCTGGACTACCTATGGCTGTTAATAAGGCTAACAGTATAGGAAGTATTACTTGCATAAAATCAACCATTTTAGATACCGTACCTTTGCCTAGTTCCAATGCCAAGGTAAAACTGTTTATTATCATCATAGATAAAACTATATAGCAGACATAATTGGCTAATTGTGATATATTATCCTTTTCAAAGCTACTTTGTAAATTTGATAGTATTGAGCAAGCAATAGCTATTATGACTATTTGTGATATTAAGGTCAGATTATTCAACAGCTCATTAATTAAAGATTTGAAAGCTAAAGTTACAAAAGCTTTAAAATCTAGAACGTTCTTTCCTTTTAAAGCAGAAAATAATATTTCCTTTACATTTACATCTTTATAATACTCACTACTAGTATTTAAAATATCTTCCAATGTACGCTCAAGTTCTCTAATGTTTAAGCTGTTTAATTGCTCCTCTAGAAGCTGTTCATTTATTAGCTCTTCTACTGCTTCTCCAGCTGAAGCAGCTGAAAATATTAATGTAAATAAAATAGCTAGTAAAATTATCTTCTTGTTTATTATCATATTGCTTCACCTTAAGGGAGTATTTTAATAATCAAATCCATTAAAGTTAATAATATGGGCATTGCAAGTACCATTATTATGATTTTGCCTCCTAATTCTATCTTGGATGCTATTGCTTCCTCTCCAGCATCTCTCGAAATTTGGGCTCCAAATTCAACAATATAGGCAATGCCAATTATTTTTAATATGGTAGTAAAATAAGTAAATTCTATGTTTGCGTTCCTTGATAAATTGCCAAGGGTATCTACTATATATTTGACTTTATCTATTATCATTGCAAATATAATTAAGCCTGTAATAATACTGACTAACAATGCAAAATCGGCTCTATTAGATTGACGGAGTAAGACTATCAATATAGTTGCTACAAGGCCTATGCCAACGATTTGTACTATTTCCATACTATCACTTCCTAATTAGTACAACTGGAATATAGTTCTTATATTGTCAAACAGCCTTGATATTAGAACAATCACCATTCCAAATACTATTACTACTCCAACAAGGGTTGTTATATATGCGAATTCTTTCTTGTCAGCCTTGTCTAAGATAATATTAAGTATACCTAATAAAATCCCCACACTTGCAATCTTAAATATTAAACTTATATCCATAGATTTTCTCTCCTCTATAATAGTATTATCACAATAGCAATTCCGGCTAATATGCCTAAATTCTTATACATTTTTTCGTTTTTATCCCTTTCTAATTTGGCCTCTTCCTTTAAAATCTTAATGTGATTCAATATAAGTTTGAAGTTTTTCTCTTGGTCTGCTCTGTCAGAATTACCCAAAAGTCTACCCAAAGATAAAAATAGTTCCACATCTTCTTCTTCCAAACTAAAGTCTTCTAATAACTGGCTTTTAACCATATCAAAACTTTTATACAAATCTCCATCTCTATTGCTTAATAAATTTATTTTTATTTCTTCAAAGATATAGGAAACTTTTTTATTGCCTTTTAAATAAACATTAGTTAAAGCCTCAGGTAATGGAACTGCCCCATATACTATTTCTGTCTCTAAAATCTTAATACATTGTTCAAGGTGCATTAAATTTTCAAGTCTAGCTGAGTACTTATTACCAAGATAATAACCTATTAGGGAGGATGAAAGGACAATTAGTATGCTTCCTAGTATTTTCATCAAACCCATTTTATCCCTACTTCCTATACTTTTATTGAGGTGAAAGTATTGCCATCTATTATATCCTTTACTGTTCCTATCCCTTTTGAATTATCTAATATAATATATCTTGTAAATATCCTATCACTTATCAAGGGATTTAAACTCCTTCTAGATTTAAGGTCTTCTATTGAACTTCCATGAACAGTTGCAATTATTTTTACTCCTGCCTTTAATATCTCATGTATAGCTTCTATATCTTCTATGCTTCCTATCTCGTCCATTACTATAATATCTGGAGACATAGCCCTTAATAGCATCATAGTTCCATCCTTTTTATTACATCCATCCAATACATCCACCCTTGGCCCCAGATCATGTTGGGCTACTCCATTATACATCCCTGCCAACTCTGATCTTTCATCTATAACCCCTACTTTAAGTCCTTTAAAGTTAAAGTCTTCTAAACCATTGCTTAAATTTCTAATCATATCTCTTAATATAGTGGTTTTACCACATTTTGGAGGAGAAACGAGCAATGTATTGTGTATAGTATTTGGATAGTGTATTATGTATTTCATTAATTTATTCGATACACCTATTTTCTCTCTAGCAATGCGGATATTTAAGGAAGATATATTTTTTATAGTTTCAACTCCCTTCTTCCCATAAAGAACTTTGCCTCCTATACCAACTCTATGCCCCCCTTTTAATGTGATAAAGCCATTTTTCAGCTCTTCTTCAAAAGCATATACTGAGTAATTGCTTATTAATTGAAAAGTTTTTACTATATCTTGTTTAGTCACTAATTTACCCTTGTCTTTTTCTTTAGTAATTGAACCATCTTCTGTTACAAAGTAATCTGAATTCATGCTATAAATGTTTAGTGGCAGCCCATTTCTAAGTCTTATTTCCTCTACATTTGCTTTAAATTCAGCTGGGATTTTTTTTAGTACTTGGCTTATTTCTAAACTAATATATTCTAATACTTTTTCATATATTCCTATTTCCTTTTGCTGCACAACATGTCCCTCCTCTTTAATATATAAATATGAACAAGCTAGAATAATATGCAAAAAAAAACTTAAAACCGATATCGGTTTTAAGTTTTTTCTAAGAAAATATTTATTTTTGCTTCCTAAAATTGCTTTTATTATTCAAATTCCTCTTCTTCATCATCATAGTCTTCATACTCATCATATTCATCATATTCATCGTAATCATAATCATCTTCATCATCATAGAATTCATCTTCTAAATCGGTTAAATCTTCGTCTATATACTCTACATATTGTTCTAAGTTTTTGTAACTTTCATTTAATTCATCAATAGCATCCACAATATCTTCTAATGCATCGATAATATGTATTAATAATTTGCCTTCTTTTGTTCTTTCATCTACTTCTAGACCATCTGCTAATCCTTGCAAATAAGAAAGCCTTTCATATAAGTAATCCATATTGTTCCCTCCTTAGAACTTTTTATATCATTATTATTACCTAAACTCTAGCCAAATACTCTCCTGTTCTTGTATCAATTCTAATTTTATCTCCCTCATTAACAAATAATGGTACATTAACAACCAAACCAGTTTCAACAGTAGCAGGTTTTGTAGCACCAGCGGCTGTATCTCCTTTAACACCAGGCTCTGTATGAGTAACTACTAATTCCACAAAATTAGGTGGTACTACTTGGAAAGGCTTTCCTTTATAGAAGTGGATAATAGCATTATCATTTTCTTTAATATACATGATTGCATCTTCTACCTGCTCTTTTTCTAATGGTAATTGTTCGTAGGTTTCATTATCCATAAAATAATAAAGTTCTCCATCATTGTATAGATATTGCATTTCTTTACTTTCAATTCTAGCTTTTGGAAATCTATCTGTAGGATTGAAAGTAGTATCTTTAATTGTACCTGTCATAACATTTTTAATCTTAGCTCTAACAAAAGCAGCTCCTTTTCCTGGCTTAACATGCTGGAAATCTATTATCTGATATACTTCTCCATCCATCTCAAAAGTAATCCCTTTTCTAAAATCTCCTGCTGAAATCATTTTGATACCTCCTTAGCTATTCATATTCCTTTTTGACTATAGTGGCTAAAAATTGATGAATTTAATTTTCTCTTCTATTTTGCTATTTAATTATATCAATACTGAGTATCAACTACAAGAGTTAAGCTTCTCAAATATAGAAATAATTTCATCTCCTACTTCCTCAACACTTTTCCCATCAATTTGTATTACATAATCACAACTGGAGATATAAAGCTTCTCCCTTTCCTTATATAGTTTTTCAATTCGAGCTTTCAAACTATCCCCTGCTAATAAAGGCCTATGTTCTTCAGATGATGTGTCTTTCTTTAGATTTTGGTACAATGTATCAATACTTGCCTGTAATAAAAAAATAACACCCTTCTTCTTCAAATTATCAATATTTGTTCTACTTAATACAACTCCACCCCCGGTAGAAATAACTGTCCTATTATATTTTGATACTTCTTCTACTACTTGTCTTTCTAAATCCCTAAAATACTCTTCTCCATAATTCTTAAATATTTCTGCAATTGTAGTATTAGCTTTTTCAACTATAATTTCATCTGTATCTACTAAAGTCATATTTAAACTTGTAGCAACATACCTTCCTATTGTAGTTTTACCAACACCACTCATTCCTATTAACACTATATTACTCATGATTTGGATTCTCCTTTACTATTTTTATTGCCTTCATTACTTCCATTGCTATATCTGCATCATATTGATAATTTAACATATCAATTCTTGCAAAAACTTCACCCTTTTCAGTTACTACATATTTGGGCTTTATATTATTTAAAGTGATTGCAATAATATCTAGTTTACATCTATCACAAGTACATATGTCGTCTCTATTTTTCAACAACCTTTCTACAACCCTTTTCACCTCTTCCTCCATTAAATTTTTAAGTTCCATAAATATCACCTCACTAATTAACCTTAATTTTATTTATCTTTATATCTATAAAATTAGGTAAATATATTCCATATCTTTTAATAGCTAATAGATCATAATTGGCTATAAACTGGTCAATTTCACCTAAATTCTCAATATCTTCCCCTGTCAATATGATTCCGTCAACCTTTACATCTGCTTCTGGATATATTGTAACTTTCCCATTTACTATCATTATACCTGCAAATTCAAAAGTTCCATAAATATTCAAGTCTCCCTCAACATAGATAATTCCTTCTATAGATATATTATCAAAATTATTTCCTAAACTCACATTTATATGGTTAAACTCCTTATTTTTTGCTAATAAAAAAATTTGATTATTAGATATATTATCCTCTCTAACTGGCTCTACAAATCCCTTCCTATAGTATTCAACTAGTAAGGAATTTTCTTTATTTATAATATTTATTTCATTATAGTTTACAGCATAAATTCCTGTAATTTCTTCATCTAGATTAGAAATACTTACTTCTTCCTTTAAATTAGTCATAAAATTAATAAAAACATTCCTTTTTTCTTCAGGAAGGGTATTGAGAGATATTATGGGTAACTCCATCTCAAATAGCTCATTTATTAGAAACAATTCAACAAATATAGTTTTTGATGTTTTATTTTTATTGCTATTAATTTCTAATTCTAATATTTGTCTGTCCCTACCTGTAATAAATTCTAACTTAATTTTGTTATTATTATCGCCAGCTATTAAATCATTTCTGTCTAAAGTGATACTTGGCTCATAAGTCGGACTTATTCTGCCATGTTTTATAAACCTCTTAACTCTAGGAATAAGTTGCTCATAATAGTATTCATCCTTATTTAACAGCATATACAATTTGCTTTCAGCAGAATAATAAGCTTGTATACTATTTTCAGCAGCACTAGTCATTAGAATATTATTCTCTAATACATTAAGCAGATAAAAAGTAAAAATTGCTATAATAGTTATAACCAGCAATGCTAATATGGTGATAAAGCCCTCTTGCCTCTTCACTGCTAGCCTCCAAAACATTTTAATAGATAACAGGACAGCGTATTCCTATAGACAGCTCTAAACCCACTTTGCCTTTTCCTTCCAATAATAATGATATTTTTATAATTCTATTTTTTAAATCAACCACGGTTCCCTCAATGGCCTCAATATGTTCAGCTACCGCATTATGACCACTAAAGGCTGATTCATTTGGAAACATAGAAGAGGTATTTGCTGCAAGCCTTATAATCTTATTATCTTTAAAATAAAATGTAGTATAATTGTACTTATTTTCTTCATCAGGCTTATATTTCATAATAACAAAGCCAATGTTATCTTCATATTTTTCATTTAGCTGAGGAAATTTATCAGAAGATACAATCATATCAGCTGTTCTTATTTCTCTTTTTATATACTCAAGGGCATATCTTCCATTTAGTAATATCTCATTATTACTTTCTACAATACTATTGCTTTTAATAAGAAAGCTAAACAATAAGCTTAAACAAATTATCACAATAAAGCCTGTTGTTATAGACAATAATAATTCAATTAGAGAAAAACCCCTAGAGTTTTTTATATTAATCTTTTTCAATTTTTTCCATATATGTCTGCAGTACCACATTTTTTATTTTTTTCTCTCCATTATAAGATATCGTTATAGTAATAGCCCACAGCTTATCATTTATATTTTTCTTATGTATGTGGCATACATAAGGCCATTTGTCCTTGTCTTTATCCTTAGGTAAATTTACATTTATATTATCAGTTTTGGAAAATACATCTATTATGTTAACTATCTTCATATCTAATATATAGCTATTTTCCGAACTTTCATAGTTAAAATGTTTTATCTGTTCCATAACTGTTTCAGCCAAAAGGAGCATTTGGTTCCTCTCATTAGATAACCTTATATTTTCTAAAGCAGTATTTATTAAAGGTAAGAAAGTTACAGCTATAAGGCCTAAAAGGAATAAGGCCAATATGACTTCTATTAAAGTAAAGCCTCTGTCATCCATATCCATCCCACTTTATATAATTAATCTTTATAGACATTTACTTTAGTAGTAACTGGAGTTATTGAAATCCTTATTTCTTCACCTCTCCCATTAATTAAATAAATAGTGCCACTATTAAGGGGTACTCCTAAGTAACTAAACCGAATTTCATCAGTATTATTGCTAGTATGAATCCCTTTAATTCTCAAACCACCCTTTAGCTCTTTTCTCTTTATCAAAGTTTTGTACCTTTCATAACTATAAACTGCATAGGAGTTCTTGTTTACTAAAAAATCTATGCTATATATGGTTGATTCCAATAAAGCTCTATTTCTAGCATTATAAATATCTTCAACAAGTTCATTGATTTCTTTTTTCTCTATAAAACTTAATATATATTTGCTATTTAAAATCGGGATAGACAATAAAATTGAAAAAATGCTAATCACTAGAAGCATTTCAATTAATGTAATACCTTTATTATCCTTAAGCACAGTAAAATTCTCCCCATTCATAGGATAGTTATTCGAATTCTTCATACTCTCCAATGGCTCCCAAGGAGCTAAACTATTGCTTCTAGGTAATCTCTATTATCCCCCATGTTTACATCTTTGTAGGCTTGTTTAGACTGTAAAAAACTAAAGAAAAACTTCAACAGACTTACTAAGTATGATATCTGCAACTTCTATATTTTCAGTATCTAATATTTGCCCCTCATTTTTTAATAATGTTCTTATACGCTTTATACTATCTTCATAAATTTTCTTTTCTAATTTGTTTATTCTTATTAGTTTTATTTTCCTTCAAATAGACATTGAAGAAGTTTAAATTTTTTATATATTACACCTCAGTTGTTCTAATTATAGAACCTATTGCATTGGCATATTCTACAATTGGACCTGTAAACTTAACATTATTAACAGTACTTATAGTTATAGTAGGAATATCAAATATATTGGCAAACAGACTATCTAAACCACTAATATTAGATATACCTCCAGACAATATGATTATATTTATCTTATTGTTTTTATCTCTAGTTAAATAATATCTAAATATAGTTTCTATTTTTTCAACAATAAACAATAAGGAGCTTTTTATTATATTTAAAATCTTTTCTTCAATGTTTTCCCCATCATACTGGTAATTAATATTTATAATATTTTTCTTAAATTTTTCTAAATCCTCCTTAGGACAACCTAAACTCAAAACCTTTTCATCTATAAACTTACCTGCCATTTCTACTGTTCTAGTAAGCAGTATTTTACCATTTTTTATTATAGATATCTTAGTGCTATCATATCCAATATCTACACTAGCAATAGTAAATTGCCTTAAAGGAAAGATATCATTAACTATATTATTATGTCCCAATAATTTTGAAATTGAATTAGGCTGATAATCTAAGACAATGGGATTTAAATCTAGGCTTGTTATCAGTTGATAGTAAGCTTCCACTATAGCCTTAGGAATAGCTATAATTAACAGTCTTAACTTGTCCATATTGTCTACGAAAAATTCCTGAATTATTTTAAACTCTAATATGTAATCATCTATGTTTATGGGAAGGCTGTATTTAATCTGATACTTTATTATATTATTTATGTATTTATATTTCACCTTTGGAATAATTAGTTCTCTAGTTATAATTTTGGAGCTGTTTATAGTTAAGAATACATTCTTTGTCTTTATTTTTTTGCTTTTAAAACCTTCCCTAAGGGCATAATACAATAAATCTTTATCCATAATAGTTCCATCTTCTAATGCACCAGATGGGGTTTTTATACTAAAAAAGTTGGTAATCTCAATACCTGTCTTAATATATCTGCCTTCTACTATCTTTATTTTATGTGCACCTATATCCATCGAAAGAATTTTTCTTTTGAGTCTTAAAGAAGATATCAAAGATATCAACCCCTTAGACAGTAATACAAAGACTCTAATTCCATAGTTTTAGTAAGTACCAATATATTATCTCTTCTCCCCAGAAAAAGGTAATAATAAAAGCAAGTACAATAAATGGGCCAAAAGGAATGCTATCTTCTTTTTTCTTAATTCTAAAAGCTAAAAATACAATAGAAACAACCCCTCCTAATAAAAAAGATAGAAAAATGCTTAAAAAGATTTTAGGAATTCCTAAGATAAAACCTAATACACTTATTAGCTTTATATCCCCTCCACCTATTCCTCCTTTAGAAAAAATATATATTAATATAAATAGAAAACCTCCTATAATTAGTCCCAGTATACTATCCAGTAAATTTACAAAACTTTTATATTCAAAGGACAGCTTGAACTCATAAACAATTGCGCCTACCAATATTGATAGCACCAGCATGTCAGGTATTATTTTAAAATCTATATCGATAAAAGCAATTATAATTAATAAACTTAATATAAAACTATAAATCATAAAAGGAAAACTTATGTGAAATTTATAAAATAGTAATACAAACAATATACCAGTAACTAATAATACAAGGAAAAATAAAGGATAAGTTTTTTCATAGCAATAGCTACCCTTTCCCCTTATGTTATACCTTTTTGAATATTTATTACAGTTACTGCATTGTAAATATAAGGAAGTTAAACTTTGTTTTCTAGCCAGCTTATAAATACACACATTTAAGAATAGACCTATTATTATACCTAAAAGGAATATTAAAAATACCATACTTCCTCCCTTATTTATTATTTTCTTCCTTGTCTAGTATTTCATCTGGTTCTACTTTTATATTTCCATTTTCGTCAATTGTTACCTTATAACTTTCTGGCCTTTCACTGCCTCCAAAATCCTTAGCTGATAAACCATTTGGTATATCAGGCCACTCCTGTAGATAAGCTCCCCATCCCCCTTCGTTATCTTTCTTCGTACTGTCCCATACTATGGTTGTACCTGGTACTCCATACTCAGACAAATACATATTTGCAGCAGTTGTCAAGGCTCTCACATTTACATTATGGGCAGTTATAGCAGCCCTTTTCCTTACAGAACCTATTTTAGGTACGGCAATAGCCATTAATAGTCCTATTATGGCTACAACAACTGTTAATTCTATCAGGGTAAAACCTTTATTGTTTTTTCTTATTTTGCTTAACATATTGCTTATCCCCCTTTTATTTTTAATTAAATTTAAATTTGAATACTATTTATCATATCCAACATAGGCATGGTCATAGATACTACTATAAAGCCTATAATTAGAGCCATAAATACTATTAAAATTGGCTCAACAAGTGTTGTTATTCTATGTAAAATATGGTTTACCTCTTCTTCAAAATAATCAGCTGCCTTATGTAACAGTTTGTCCAAGGCTCCAGTTTCCTCACCTATTTTTATCATTGAATATATCATAGGTTCAAATATATAGGTATCTTTTATAGCCTCAGAAAAAGATATACCTTTTTTAATATTTTCCTCAACCATCTCCAACTTATTAGACACAATTTTATTGCCTACTGCCTTTTTTGCTATATCTAAAGCTTGTAAAAGGGGTATACCACTAGAAAGCAACATAGACATAGTTCTAGCAAAGCTGGAATTTATAATCTTTGTATTTAACCTTTTAAAAATGGGGAGTTTCAACTTTAAACTATCTAAATATAAAGCACCTTCTTCTTTTTTAGAATAATACCTAATGCTTAAAATTAGAAAAGCTAATAAAATGACTATTATATACCAATACTTAGTTAAACCTTTGCTAACAGCCAACATTAATCTAGTTGATGTAGGTAGAGCTAAACCATTACTCTCAAACATTGCTACATAGGAAGGCATTACCATGGTAAGTAAAAATATTACTACTAATATTGACGTTATGCTCAACAGGATAGGATATACTAATGCACTTTTTATCTTGTTTTCTATCTTATTTGCATTTTCATAATAATAAGCCATTCTTTCAATTATTAAGTCTAAATTTCCTGTTACTTCTCCTACTTTAATCATATTAACCAGCAAAGTAGGAAACACTTTTTTATGTTTCTCCATTGCTGTAGATATAGTCTCTCCTTTATGTACATCATGGTATATCATAGAAACTGCTTTCTTAAGAGTTGTATTTTCAATCTGTCTTACTAGTATATCTAGAACATAAACTATACTTATACCTGCCTTTAACATTGTAGAAAGTTGCCTACATAAAATAGATAAATCCTTTTTTGATACTCTTTCTTTTATGAAACTAACTCCAATTTTGGCTTTTATAGAAATGGGATAGTAATTGCTTTTTTTAAGCATCTTTATAAGCTCTTCTTCAGACTCAGCCTCTTTAACCCCAGCTATTATATCCCCTCTTTCAGTTATAACCTTATATTTATACAGAGCCACTTATACCACCTGCCTATAAAACTATCCTTTTTACATTAGCCAAACTAACAGCATTATTCAACAAAGTCTCCTTTGATATAATACCTTGATTAAACAACTCTAATAAGCTTTGGTCCATTGTTTTCATCCCCATCATGTACCCAGTTTCAATTACAGTATCAATTTGGTGTATCTTATCTTCTCTAATTAAGTTTCTAATTGCAGGTGTTGCTATCATTATTTCAGTGGCTACTACTCTTCCCTTGCCATCCTTTCTGGGTAGCAATTGCTGACATATAATTGCTTCAATTACTGTAGAAAGTTGCATTCTAATCTGTTGTTGCTGATAGGGTGGAAAAGCATCGATTATCCTATTTATTGTTTTTGCTGCACCAAAAGTATGTAATGTTGACATAACCAAATGGCCAGTTTCCGCAGCCATAAGAGCAGTACTCATGGTTTCCATATCTCTCATTTCCCCTATCATTATTACATCAGGATCCTGTCTTAAGGCTGCTCTAAGCCCATTATGAAAACTATCTGTATCCTCCCCTATTTCTCTCTGATTAACTATACTTTTTTTATGATTATGTACATATTCTATTGGATCCTCTAAAGTTATTATGTGATATCTTTTTTCTTCATTTATTAAATTGATAATAGCCGCCAATGTAGTAGATTTTCCACTGCCAGCTGGCCCTGTAACCAAAATTAACCCTCTCGATGTTTTAACTAAATCCCTAACAACATAAGGTAGCCCCAATTCATCAATGGTTGGTATTTTAAAAGGTATGACCCTAATTACCATCCCATAGTTTCCTCTTTGTTTAAAAGCATTTATTCTAAACCTACCAACAGCAGGAATAGAATAGGTGGTATCTACTTGTCCATGTTCATATAACTCTGTTAATTTAACTTGGTCTAATAGCTGTTCAAGCATATTTTTAACTTCATCTGGATACAGCTTTCTTTGTCCATAGTTTACTAAACTCCCATCTATTCTCAAAACAGGTGGGGAAGCTACTGTAATGTGTATATCAGAAGCATTATTCTTTATTGCATATTTAAGCAGAGTGTCTATATTCACTGTACTCCTCCTAATCCAATATAAAGCAAACTTTTAGTATTTCTTCTAATGATGTAACTCCTTTTAAAGCTAATTCAACAGAATTATCCATAATAGTTGTCATTCCATTTTCAATAGCCTTTTTCTTTAACGCATCTACATTCTTTTTTCCATTTATGATTTTCCTCATCTCTTCATTAATAAGCATAACCTCATGAACTGCAATTCTATCCAAATATCCCTCATTACACCTAAAGCAACCCTTTGGTTTAAACAATACTACTTCTTCTTCAGGATTAAGCCCTAATAAAACTTTCTCTGAATAAGTAGCCTTATATGGAACTTTACAATAGTTGCATAGTTTTTTGACCAATCTTTGGGATACGACTCCTATTACAGCCGCCGAGACCAAATATGGTTCCACTCCCATATCTATTAATCTAGCAATAGAAGATGGGCTATCCTTCGTATGGAGTGTAGTTAATACCAAGTGGCCTGTGGCTGCAGCTCTAATAGCTATTTTAGCAGTTTCTGAATCCCTTATCTCTCCAAGCATAATAATATCTGGATCTTGTCTTAATATGGCCCTTAAACCATTTGCAAAAGTTAGACCAGCTTTAGGGTTTATTTGGATTTGATTTATTCCATCCAATTTATACTCTACTGGGTCTTCAATGGTTATAATATTTTTTTCAACTTTGTTTAACTCTTCTAATATGGCATATAGTGTAGTGGTTTTCCCACTACCAGCCGGTCCTGTAATTAAAATCATTCCAAAAGGCTGTTGTATTAATTTATTAAAGTTTTCGTAATTCTTTTCTGTAAATCCTATTTCTGCCTTAGTTAATAAAAAATTATCTCTGTCCAAAAGCCTCAATACTATCTTTTCTCCATATATAGTAGGGACAGTTGAAATTCTCATATCAACTATTTTGCCATGGACTCTGTACTCTATCCTACCATCCTGTGGAATTCTCTTATCTGCAATATCCATATGGCCTATTATCTTAACTCTTGTAGTTAAGGGAGTTTGGGTAGTTTTTGATAACTTCATAACCTCTCTAAGCTCTCCATCTATACGGTATCTTATTTTTAAATAATCTCTAAAAGGCTCAATATGAATATCACTTGCCCTCTTTTCTATAGCTTGCTGTATTATGAAATTTAATAATTTTACTATAGGAGAATCATAATCTTCCAATAAATTTTCATCAATAGTTTCCCTTAAGGTTTCAGTGTATAAATATTCTGAAATTTCTTCTAAGATTTTATCGTCTTTTTTCTTTGTATAAAACACATCTATAGTTTTTAATATACTTTCACGAGTTGAAACTACTGGTTTTACTTCATAGTTAGTATACAATCTTATGTCATCAATAGCGTATATATTTGTAGGATCTGCCATGGCAACATATAGGCTATTACCTTTTTTATCTATGGCAACAACCTCATATTTTCTTGCTAAACTTTCTGGAATTATGCTGACAATACTAGGTTGAATATTATACTCGTTTAAATTTATACTAGAGCTCTCTTTATTTATTTTTAGCTGAGTAATCTGGTCTTCACTTAAATGAACTACTTCCTTTTTCATTTCTGACATTTTTATAATTTCTCCTACACATTTTTTTGTATTTTAAAAAGCTTCTTATATAATATACTACATTTTTTCCTGCAATCCTTCTTTATTTGTGTTAATATTTGTTATTTTTTATATCATTTATGATAATGTTTGTTATGATATTTACTTCCTTCTTTATACAATTGATTAAGAATTTAGATTAAATAAAAAATGAGTTTGTAGCAAAACTATAAATAGGAGGTGAATTAATTGAAAAAAAATAAAATACTATTAATAACTTTTATTTTATTAATAGCTGTATTTCCAATAGGTTGCGCTGCTAGACCTAATAATCGTGCCCAAACAAGATTAGGTGTAGATAGGGAAGAATTAGGTTTAAGAAGAGATAATAACATGATAAATAGAGATAGATTAAACACTAATATTAGGAACTTAGATGATGATATGATTGATAGGGATGTTAATGATTTTGATATGAGAGACAATGATAGAATGGGTAGAAATAACAATCTAAATGAAGATACTAGAAAGGCTAGAGAAATAGCTAAAAAAATTGAAAGATTAGATAATGTAGACAGAGCCTATGTATTAATTAGTGGCAATACTGCAATAGTTGGAATAGACATGGATAGAAATGTAGAAGGACAAATTACTAGAGACTTAAAGGATAGAATAGAAAAAATCGTAAAGGATACAAAAAATGATATAGAAAATGTAAGCGTGACAGCTGACCCAGATCTATTTACCAGAATAAGAAATATGGCTGAAGATATTGTAAATGGAAGGCCTATTTCAGGCTTTGCAGAAGAATTTGAAGAGATATTAAGACGAATAAATCCAGTTACACCAGCAAGATAAATCCGGCTTCCGGATTTATCTTGCTTTTTATAAATAAAAATAGCTTTTCAACTATTTAAAGCTTTACTTAATTTATCGATAGCCCGCTTTTCTATTCTAGAAACGTAGGAACGTGATATACCTAACATGGCTGCTATTTCTCTTTGAGTTTTACATACTCCATCAACTAAGCCATATCTTAGCTCAAGTATCTTTTTCTCCCTGTCTTTTAATACATTATTTATGGCTTCACGTAACTTTTTCTTCTGAAATTTCAAATGTATTTCATCAGAAATATCCTCTTCATCAATTCCCAATATATCTAAAAGGGAAATCTCATTTCCTTCCTTATCAGTTCCTATAGGCTCTTGTAAAGAAACTTCACCTCTTGCTTTTTTGTTTGCCCTTATGCACATTAATATCTCGTTTTCTATACATCTAGCCGCATAAGTGGCCAACCTAGTACCTTTACTTGCATCAAAGGTAGATATGGCTTTGATTAAGCCAATGGTTCCAATAGATATTAAATCGTCTATGTCCTTTCCTGAATTGTTATATTTTTTTACTATATGGGCTACAAGCCTTAGATTTCTCTCAATCAAAATATTTCTAGCCTTTTCACTGCCTTCTGAATATTTCTTTAAAAGGAACTCCTCCTCTTCCTTACTTAAGGGTTTAGGAAAGGAATTAGTGCTAGATACATAGCTAGTTAATATTACAAAGGGATCCAAAAGCCTATTAACAAAAAACAAAATTTGTGTAAACATAAAGGCACCCCCGATATTCCCCATATTTCAATATATGAATGGAGAATATAGATGGTGCCAGTCCTCACCTATTTAACCGATAAATTTCTTTTGCTATTTTTTCAAATATTGGGATGGCAGATTGGGAGCCGTATTTTGCTTCTTCAACTAATACAGTTATTACGTATCTAGGCTTATCTACAGGGAAGTAACCTGTAAACCAGCCATGTATAACTTTTTTACCGCTTAATACCCCTTGTGCTGAACCAGTTTTTCCAGCTGCACCACCAATTTTATCTAAATCTAAACTTCTGGCAGTACCACTTTTAACCACATCTACTAAATATTCTTTTACTATTTGAGAATTTTCCTTAGATAAAAGCCTTTCATCTTCCTGCCTATTATAGCTTTTTATCATTTTTCCATCTTCAGTAGTAATTCCATCTACAATAGTCATATCTTTCATTATTCCATCGTTAGCTATTATCATCAAAAGATTCGTCATCTGAATAGGAGTAACTTCTATACTTCCTTGGCCAATAGATATATTACCAATAGCAGGGCCCTTTATTTCATCTCCAGCTGGTAGATTGCCCTCTACTTCTTCAGCCAGTCCAATATTAATAGTATTTCCAAAGCCTAGCCTTTTGGCCATATCTATTATCTTATGGCCGCCCAATTCTTTCCCCAACTGTATAAAAACAGAATTACAAGATTTAGAAAAAGCTTCCTTTAAATCCAGATAACCATGTCCAGCTGTATTATTACAACTAATCCTAATCTTTCCTAATTCTTCATAACCTTTACAATAAAAAGTCCTATCCATATAATCCAAATCTTCTTCCAAAGCAGTCAACAAAACTATTATTTTGAATAAAGAGCCTGGTGGATATTTGGCTTGTATTGCTTTATTATATAAGGTCATATCATCATCATGTAGATGTTTCTCCATATTATTTTGGTCAAAATTTGGTCTACTAGCTAAAGCCCTTATTTCTCCTGTTTCTACATCTGAAACTATTACTGCTCCATTTATATCATATTCATCTAGAACTTTTTCAACAATTTTTTGTATATGATAGTCTACAGTCAATTTAACACCTGCTGGTTCTAAGGCTTTCGTATTTCTACTTACTTGATACTCTCCGCTAAGCAAAACATTTTTATTATCATCTAATTCCAAAAATAAAATTCTTTTATTATCATAATTGGTTAATACATCATCATAAACCTCTTCTATGCCGTATTCACCTTTATTTTCACTTTTCCTTACATATCCGATTACATGGGAAAGAATATTGTCCTTAGAATACCTTAATGTCCTCTCGGCTACAAAAACACCCTTGGGAAGCATTTTTTCATCTATAGGCTTTTTTAATGGTATTGCTAGTATTTTTTCTGAAGAACTTTTATAATTTCTCAGTTCCCTTTTTGTCAAAGCTGTATATTCTAATATGAGAGCTTCTAATCCTTCATTATCCTCCAAATTTTCCTTAGGAATAAATATGGTGCTTATCCTATCTCTATTGGTTAAAGGTATTAAATTCCTATCATAAATTATTCCTCTTTCAGGATAGAGATTTATCGCATTAGCCCTTTGTTTTAAAGCTTCTAGCCTTAGGTGTTCATGATTAGCTATTTGAATCCAGTATAGCCTAAAAATCAAAAAAAACATTACTAATAACAATATAGAAACTAATCTAAGAAGCCTTATTTCCACCAGATTTTTTCTTTTTCTCCGCATAATAAAAGCCCCCTAATAATTGATATTTATTATTATTACCAATTAATAAGGGGGATATTATTATTTATTCAATATGAAATTTATCTTAGCTGCTATAATATCAATTGCTACCTCATTATAGCCACCCTCCGGAATTATTATATCAGCATATTTTTTAGTAGGCTCTACAAATTGCAAATGTGCAGGCCTTACTGTATTCATATACTGTTCAATAACAGAATCTAGACTCCTTCCTCTTTCCTTTATATCTCTTTTTATTCTCCTAATTACCCTCACATCTGAATCAGTATCAACAAATATCTTTATATCACAAAGATTTCTAATTTCTTCATCGTATAATATCAATATGCCTTCCAAAATTATGATCCTTCTTGGATATACTGTTACTGTTTCATTTTTTCTAGTATGCTGTTCAAAATCGTATATAGGCTTTTCTATAGGCTTATTATTTAGTAGAGCCTTTAGGTGTTTAAGCAACAGTTGATTATCAAAGGCAAGGGGATGGTCATAATTCCTCTTAACTCGTTCATCAAAGGTTAAATGGCTTTGATCTTTGTAATAAGAGTCTTGTTCTATTATTACAACATTTTCTTCACCATTTCTCTTTAAAATCTGTCTTGATACGGTACTCTTGCCGGAACCTGTCCCTCCAGTAATCCCAATTAAAATAGGTCTATTCATCAAATCAATCCTTTCTAGGCATTCTTAGAATATACCAGGAATCCACTGGTTGTTTCATGGGAATTTTTACTATTTGCTGTGGATGTGGAGCCACATCTATTTCTTTTCCTTCTTCATCATACATCTTTTCAATAGTCTGAGTAAAATAATCTTTACCTGGGCCAAATATCTCCACTTCCTCTCCTACTTGCATCCTATTTCTTTGTTCTACAGTTGCTAGCCCAGTTTCCTTGTCATAATCTAATACTAAGCCTACAAAATCATAATTTCTAATATATGAACTAGTACCATAAACTTGATCCTTCTCTGTTGGCTTACCAAAATAAAAGCCTGTAGTAAAATCCCTATGGCTTGCTTTTTTTATCTCATTAAGCCATTCTTCATTAAAAGTATAATTTTCTGGATCCTTTAGGTATTCATCTATGGCCATTCTATAGGACCTAAGAACAGTTGCCACATAGTAAGAACTCTTTACTCTTCCTTCAATTTTAAAGCTCTTTATTCCAGCTTCAATCAGTTCTGGAATATATTCAATCATACATAAATCCTTAGAGTTAAATATATATGTGCCCTTATCGTCTTCAAAAACTGGATAATATTGACCTGGCCTTTTTTCTTCTACTAAATAGTATTTCCATCTACATGCTTGAGCACAATCTCCTCTATTTGCATCCCTTCCAGTCATATAGTTACTTAATAGGCATCTACCAGAGTAGGATATGCACATGGATCCATGAACAAAAACTTCTATTTCTAAATCATCAGGTGCCTTATCTATAATTTCTTTTATTTCTTTTAAGGTTAATTCTCTAGCCAATACTATTCTCTTTATGCCTAAGTTGTACCAAAACATAACAGTCTCATAATTGGTTACACTTGCTTGGGTAGACAAATGTATTGGCAGTTCTGGTACCGTTTTTCTAATTACAGTAAAAACTCCTGGATCAGATACTATTACTGCATCGATTCCAGCATTATATAATTCAGTAACATATTCCTCTAAACCTACTAAATCATCATTATGGGGGATTACATTCATTGTTACATAGACTTTCTTCCCCCTATTATGAGCATATTGAACCCCTTCTTTTATTTGCTCTATGGTGAAATTCTTTGATGCCTTCCTTAAACCAAATCTTTCGCCACCTAAATATACTGCATCAGCCCCATAGTTAATTGCCATCTTTAACTTCTCCAAATCTCCTGCTGGTGCTAGTAACTCTGGTTTATGCATATATCTCTCTCCTCTCTATATGTTAATGACACTCCATCTCCTATAGGAATTACACAGCTTTCATAACCATCCAGCTTGTGTATATGTTTAAGATATTCTCTCATTCTCTTAACAATAGTCCTTTTTCTTCTTACAACAAGTTCATCTGAAGCAACCATACCCTTATATAATACGTTATCTGCCATTATAATTCCCCTATCATTTAACAACTCTACACACCTGTTAAAAAATTTTAAATAATGTCCTTTAGAAGCATCTAAGAAGATAAAATCGTACTTCTCCTTTAATTTTAACAAAATTTCTTCAGCTTCTCCACATATTATATTTACCCTTTCAGCATATCCTGTTCTTTCCAAATTTTCTTTTGCTAACTCTATCATATCTGACCTTCTTTCAATAGTTGTAATCCTACAAAAATCGTCAGTTGAAGAAGCCATTACTATTGCTGAATATCCAATTGCTGTCCCTATCTCTAAAATCCTTTTAGGTTTAGCTATTTTTAATAAAACTTTTAAGAACTGGGCCACTTCTTTTTCTATTATTGGTATGTGATTATAATGGGCATACTTTTCTATTTCAAGTATCTTGTCATTCTCAGTGGATATGAGGCTTCTAATATATTCTTCAATATAATCTTCACTTATATTGCTCAAATTTTTTACCTCCTTAACATTAATTAATACGTGGCATAAACCACGTATTAACATGGGTAGCTTATTTATTTGGATTAGCCTTTAAATGTTCCTCATAAGTTGTTGAAAAGACATGTCCGCCAGTTCCATCTTCCTTGGTCCTAAAAAATAAATAGTCCACATTTTCTGGTTTAACAGCAGCTATTAAAGATTTTTCACCTGGAGATGCAATTGGACCAGGAGGTAAGCCTTTGTGTATATAGGTATTATAGTCTGATTCTATTCTTGTATCTGCCTCAGTTAGCACTTCTTTTCTTTCTCCTAAAATATACTGAACAGTAGCACAAGATTGTAATGGCATACCTATTTTCAACCTATTATGAAAGACTGCTGAAATTAAAGGCCTTTCTTCATCTATTTTTGCTTCCCTTTCAATGATTGAAGCTAAAGTCACCACTTCATTAAAAGAAAGAGCTACATTGTCCATATGGCCTTTTACTTTCTCCTCAAATACTCGTTGGAATTGAGTCAACATCTTTTCTATAATATCTTCCTCACTTGCACCTAAATATACCTCATAAGTTGACGGAAAAAGATAACCTTCTAAACTTTGACCAGCCTTTAATTCTGATAAAAATGGAAATTTATCTTCAAAATATTTCTTATCAGAAGTTAATTCTAAAAATCTTTCTTTATCTACAAGTCCTTCTTTGGACAATTTTTCTGCTATCATTTCCAATTCATAGCCTTCAGGTATAGTAAATGTTACTACATTCTTATTTTTTCCACCCTTTGTTAATTCACCGATTATTTCATTTACATCCATGCCAGTATTTAAAGTATAATATCCTGCTTTCAATAAATTTTCAACCTTATTCTTTTTTAATACTAATCTAAAGACTAATTCACTTCTAATTAAATTATTATCCTTTAAAAGCTTTGCTATTTGTGATGAACTACTGCCTTCAGGTATTTCTAAGCTTACCTCTTCTGGCTTTTCAGCATTAATAGGTGCAATAGCTTTAGTATAGTATATAATAATAGAGATAGTTAATACTACTAATATTACAAGAATAGATATTAGTGTGAATTTCCACCTTTTATATCTATTATTCTTTTTAGCTTCAATCATATATCTCTCCACCTTTAAATAGAATATACCTATTTTATTATACATCTATTATTGTCTAAAGACAACATTTACATATCTGTCAATATATAAATCTATAGTTATATTTTGTTGATGTATTTCATAGCTTTATTGTATACAGTTAAAGTTATTGTTCCAAAAAGGACAACGGATGCGGCCTCTCCTCCAGTAATTCCTATGAAGGTAGCCCAATAAGGCACATTTGTGTAATAGGATACCCATATGGATACAATAAAACCGTTTAATAAAATTGGTGGTAAAGCTCCAAGAATTTTATTAGACATTTTACTAGTTAGATATGCAGCTAACAAGGTTACTAAACTTCCACCAATTATATCTACTAAACCAAAGCCAGAAAATGAAGCTAATATTAAATTAGATAGTAGGCAACCAACAAATAAGCCTGGAACAGCTGCTTTCTCTACTAAAGGTAAAAGGGTCAAACCTTCTGCTATTCTCAATTGTATTGGTCCAAAAGCCAAACTTCCCATAGGGACTTGAATTAAAACTAAAGCAATATATATTCCTGCAATTAGACTAGCTTTCGTCAAATATTTAGTATTCATTTTATACCTCCTTAAACTTGAAATTGTTTGATTAGTTATTATCTATTAAATCTATTGCATCCCCTAGTATTTTGCTTATATCTTCAATCATTCTAGAATATCTAAACTCTGCCATTAAAAAGTCATTAACAGTTGGATTTAATCTTAATATCTCTTCAAGTTTTTTGAGCTTATCCATTTCTTCTTGGCTTACCTCTTTACCAGACATTCTCTTAATTTGTATATCTAAAACTTTCTTTCTAAAATCTTCTATCATTTCCTTATTCTTTTTATCTTTATAGGCAATGTTCTTTTTTTCCACATAATCTCTATATTCTTGAGAGTTCTTTATAGCACGAGCTAATTGATGAGCTAAATCATAGACATTACTCATAGTATCCCCTCCAAACTTATATATTTTTAAGTAACTATGAATATCCCAAGGAAATTGTATCTGATATCCAATTTTATATTATAACATTATTTATCAATTATGGTAATTAATAAGATAAAAATCCTAACATACCATTAGTATGTTAGGATACTTTTCTAAACTTCCATAATTATAGGCAATATCATTGGATTTCTCTTAATCTTTTCATATAAAAATCCTCTTAATGCATCTTTAATACTAGCTTTTAATGTGGACCAGTCGGTTATATTATTCTTTTCACACTCATTTAAAGCAATTTTAACCACATTCTTTGCCTCTTCCATCAGATCTTCAGACTCTCTCACATACACAAAACCTCTGGAGATAATATCTGGTCCGGCAATTACCTTACCTTCTTGCTTACTCATAGTCACAACCACAACTATCAAGCCATCTTCTGATAGATGCTTTCTGTCCCTTAGAACAATATTACCTACATCCCCTACTCCTAAACCATCCACCAATATATTTCCTGCTTGTACAGATTGAGTCATTTCTGCTGAGTTTTTAGTAAACTCCATGACATTTCCATTTTTAGCAATAAATATATTGTTTCTTGGCATTCCTAATTCAATAGCTAACTGGGCATGCCTTTTTAAATGTCTATATTCTCCATGGACTGGAATAAAATATTTAGGTTTTACTAAAGTATGGATTAGCTTCAACTCTTCCTGACAAGCATGGCCTGAGACATGTACATCAGCTAGTGCTTCATAAATAACATTTGCACCTATTTCTACTATTTTATTTATAACTTTAGATATGGTCTTTTCATTTCCTGGTATAGTAGAGGCCGATACAATTACAGTATCCTCAGGTACTAATTTTATTTTTTTATGCTCAGAAAAAGCCATCCTTGATAAGGCGGACATTGGTTCTCCTTGGCTACCAGTAGTTAAAATTACAATTTCATTGTCCCTATATTTGTTCATATCATTAATATCTATCAAAGTTCCCTCTTTCATACGCAGATAACCTAATTCCATTGCTACATTGATAGTATTTATCATACTTCTTCCAGATACAACTATCTTTTTATTAAACATTTCTGCAGCATTTATTATTTGTTGAATCCTATGAACATTTGAAGCAAAAGTAGCAACTATTATCCTGGCAGGAGCTTTCAAGAATATGTCATTAAAAGTATCACCCACAGTTTTTTCAGACATGGTGTATCCTGGTCTTTCAACATTAGTACTATCAGCTAGTAAAACTAATACACCTTTCTTGCCCAATTCAGCAAATTTATGAAGATCCATTACATTCTCATTAATAGGAGTAAAATCTACTTTAAAATCTCCTGTATGAACCACAATTCCTACAGGTGTATGGATTGCAAGAGCTACGCTATCTGGTATACTGTGGGTCACTCTTATAAATTCAATTGAAAAGCAACCTAATTTTATATTATTTCCTGCCTTAACTTCATTTAATATTACATTCCCTAAATTGTGCTCTCTAAGCTTATTCTCCAGTAGTCCAAGGGTCAATTTTGTAGCATACACAGGAACATTTAACTTTTCAAGAAAATAAGGTAAACCTCCTATATGATCTTCGTGACCATGAGTAAGCACAATACCCTTTATCTTTTCCTTGTTTTTTAATAAATAGGTTATATCAGGTATAACCACATCAATTCCTAACATTTCGTCCTCAGGAAAGCTCATTCCACAATCGATAACCACTATATCATCTTTGTACTCGATAACAGTTATATTTTTCCCAATTTCTCCAACTCCGCCTAGTGGTATAATTTTTAGCTTATGTTTTTTTCTGCTCACTGTACCAACTCCTTTGTAATAATTTCTCCTTTTTTTTAATTTTAATGATATTCGTTCGCTGCTATATATTTCTAAAAAAATAAACCCTATATAGGGTTTATTTTTGACAGTCTTCACAATAGCCAAAAAATTTTACATTATGGTCTACTATCTTAAAACCATTTTCTTTTTCAATTTGTTTTTCTAACGTTTCTAACAAATCCAACTTAACTTCTATAACTTTTCCGCATTTTAAGCATATTAAATGGTGATGATGGTGGTTATCCGAATCATAGTTTAACTCATACCTATTATAGCCATCATCAAAATTTACCCTATAAACAATATTGAATTTTTCTAATAGTTGTAAAGTTCTATATACAGTTGCTATCCCAATATCTTGATGTTTTAATCTAACAATATTATAAATTTCTTCAGGACTTAGATGTTTATCTTTATTTTCTACAATAGCATGTAGTATAGCTTGTCTTTGAGTAGTTAGTTTATATCCTTCTTCTCTTAACATTTCTTTAACTTCATCCATATCAAAGCCCATTTTTTCACCCGCTTATCAAACTAATGTTAAGACATTTATACGGTTAATTAATATTGGTATTTATTGTAACCTTTCTTTTCTTATTTCTTCATAAACCTCTATCACATCATTAAATTCTTGTTTATCATCTATAGTAACTAAAACTAAATCTCCGTTATCATCATATTCTATACGCAACAGATAAGTCAAGGGATTTTCATCCCTTACAGGTATTAAAGCAGCATATTCCATATCATCTAAACCAAAAGTTGCAATTAGTTCAAATTCTATTTTGTTTCCAAGTTCATCAAGCAGGGTTATTATTTGCTTCAATTTAATCACCTTCTATCTAAATAAGTTTGTAAAATGTATGTTGCTGCCACCATATCTATTACTTTCTTTCTTTTTTGTCTACTCATATTACCTTCTATCAATATTCTTTCTGCAGCAACAGTTGTCAGCCTTTCATCTTGAAGGCATATTTTTACATCTGTTTTATTTTTTAATTTTTTTACAAAATTTAATACTTTTTTTCCTTGAGGTCCAATAGTATTATCCATATTTTTAGGCAGGCCTACTACAATTGTTGTAACATTGTACTGTTTCACCAAATTCAATACTTCTTCTATATCTTTCTTGTTGCTTTCTCTCTTTATAGTCTTTAGTCCTTGAGCAGTAAGCAACATAGGATCACTTATTGCAACTCCTATAGTTTTGTCTCCTATATCTAAGCCCATTATCCTTTCCATAATTCTCTTCACCTTATACAATCTTTATACAAAACTCTGGACATACTTTTGCACAATAACTACATAACATGCAATTTTCATTTGGAACAGCAATTCCATCTATTAGTTCAATTCCATTATGTCCACAAGTATTTACACAATTACCACAACCAGAACAATAATCTGCTACAATCAGCTTCCTGTCTTTTTTGATAGTCTTTCTTACTTTTTCAGGAATTACACCTTTTTCTATTATACTCACATTGCAATCTATTTCTTCTTTAGATTGCATTCCTACTGCAATTGAGTGAATATATTCTATATTTTTTACAAATTTAAAGGCCTCCTCATATTTGCTAATTAAATGACCTCCACCTAAGGGTTTCATTCCATATATACCCTTACCCAAGGAATAAGATTTTTTAACGGCCTTTAGCATGTCATATATATTACCATCCTGTATTCCAATTCCTTCCATATTGATTATAGGATGTATAATCTCTATTTCATCCATTTGATTAGCACCTGTAACACCTGCTACAAAATGGGTTGATATACCAAAAGCCCTAATTTTACCTTTTTCCTTTGCTTCCAAAAAAAATTCAATAGCCTCCATATGACCCTTTAGAGTATATATACTTTCCTGTTCATGTAACATAAATATATCTATATAATCAGTATTCAACTCTAATAAAGCTTTATCCAAACTTTCAGCTGCCATTTCTCGGGTATAGGCATAACATTTGGTAGCTATTATATAATCCTGCCTATCTATATATTTCAATGCTTCTCTTATATACAGATAGTTATCATAGTACTCAGCAGTATCTATAAAATTAATTCCTTTTTCATAGGCATATTTTATAAGCTCTGCACCTTCTTTTATTGAAAGGTTGGCTTGAGCTGGAGTCATGGTTAAAGAACCAAAACATAGTTTTGATACCTTAATACCTGTATTACCTAATTCAATCCTTTCCATAACTAATCCACTTCCTGCTTTCTATATACTACTCCCTTATTTACCGCAATAAAAAGGAAGAAAATAGTAGCCATATTTATGGCAATTGCTGACAGTATTAAACCAGAATCATTTACAATAAAGCCTATAATACTTCCAATTATACAACTAAGGTAAGCTTTTCTCAAACCTTTTTTCAAAAGCTTTTCAAATATATTTTTATACAATATTGATAGGATACCATGAGTTACAATATTAATCAATAACACTTTTGTCCAAAAGGATGAACCGACTAGTTTAATATTCATAAGAAGCTTTCTTACTATTATATTTTCAACTATATAAAAACCTTCGTCACCAATCTGCATTAATGCCCTACCAAGATGGGTAGGCTTAGGATTTAATTTTAAATCTATAAAGCCAAAAATAGCAATTATTATAACTATGGCTAAACCAATCATGAGCAAGTTCTTCAAATTCAATTTAATATCAAGCATTTCCATAGCAAAATATAAGCTGGCTGATAAAAAGGTGATTGAACCACCTACATTAGCACCTAGTCTTGGGTGGCCAACTAATATAGTCAATACAAAGGGAAGAAGTACAAATATAGCCTTTCTATTAATTTTATTACATAACAGCCCTATACTCAGCATGGAAACTGCTAGAAATAAGCCTACCATTTCATTACCTATACCAAAATATCTAGCACCAATTATTGGGTCATGGCTTAACACAGAAAATTTACTGAAAATTCCATTAGCCAAAATATCTATAATTATCAATACAAAATAAAAAAAGGTAATAAAATATGCTAAATTCTTCCTATTAAATTTTACAGCCGAGGTTACAAAAATAACTAGAAGCACTAAAAGGCTCATTATAAATTTCAGCATGCTATTTAGATTAAATAAGGAAACAAGAAAAAATACTAAAGGCAAACTATATAATAGAAGCAAGGAAATTTCTAATATGTTCCCCATTATATTATCAACTTTTAATCTTGGCAATACAATAGCTGATATTAATACCATTATAATAACAGATATAATTCCGTAAGTGGTTAAGCTTTTAGTTCTTACTTTTGAAGTAAGATTTATTCTAGAGTTAATGTTATTAATATACTCATAAACATTCTCCTTATAAGAATATTCAATTGTATTGCCTGATGTTTTTACAAGGGATATGTTTAAAAATTCAGCAATTGTTGGTGCAATATCCAGATTAGTTATAATCCCCACTCGATTAGTAGTGGAAGATATAACTGTAGTACCCTTTTGAACATCTTTTCCCCACAATATAATTGGTGACAATTTACTTTCATCAATCCTACTATCTGGGCTATTTGGACTAATTACCATCAAAAGAGAATTTTCATAATTAATACTATCTGCTAAAGTTCCAATAAAGTCATCAATATCCTTTAATATCAAATTTCTTTTCTCTATGAAACTGTTATCCGATAGGGAGCCGCCATAATTACTTAGTCTTGTTAAATCTCCCATATCGATAACAATCAAAGAAGCTTTTTGACTAATATCTAATACTTCCTCAAGTATTTTTTCATAAGCAGTCTTTAAACCATAGGGATAATCTTTATCTTCTATCAAAACATCATCTACATTACCATAATCTATAAGTCCTTTAGAATCCATTGGAATTAATGGGGCATATCTAATTATTTCTTCATCAGTATCACTATTTCCATATACTGCTGTCTTCAAACCATTTTTATGAAGGCTATCTCCTAAGGCTCCAATATAAGGAGCATATTTGTTGTCTTCATTTTGATTATATATTCTTCCAATTTCAATATTAGCTACACTATATTCCCCGTCAATAGTTCCTACCCTATTTTCGTATATTTCTCTTAATTCTCCTTCTAAATTATAAAATTGGGAACTAATATTGCTTGCATAGGCTTTACTAGAAGCATTTATAGTTACAAAACATTCCGCACCATTATAGCCATTTAATCCCCTTACATTAAGCAAACCAAAGCTGCCGTTATCAATTAATCTTTTTAAAGTAGGCATCTTTTCTATATCCAACAAGGATAGCTTGTTTACTATAACCATGTATACATTTTTATCTACTTCTAGCTCCTTTTGTGCAATAGAAGGGCTTTGTATGTATACTGTTGCAATTAAAATTACTACCAATACAATAAGTACTCTAGTTAGTTTCACTTAATAATCTCCCCTAACTATTCATTTCTTTTTCTAGATAGTTTCTTAATATTTCCTCCAATAATTCATCCCTTTCTATTTTTCTAATTAAACTTCTGGCATCCTTATGACTAGTAATATAAGTTGGATCTCCAGATAATATGTACCCTATAATTTGGTTAACTGGGTCATAGCCTTTTTCCTTTAAAGCATTATATACAGTAAAAATAATTTGTTTTACCTCACTGACTTTTTCCGCATAGGTCTCAAATTTCATAGTTTCATTCAATTTGTTTGACACTTATAACACCCCCTATAATATTTATATCATATATTCAATAGAATATGCAGAGGTTAAATAAATATTAGCTAAAAGCTAATATTTATTTAACCTGCTCCTTGATTAAAGAAGGTATTATACTTAAGGCTTCATCAACCTTTGTTACATCTTTACCACCAGCTTGAGCCATATCTGGACGACCACCGCCGCCACCACCAGTTAACTTAGCTACTTCCTTTATCATATTTCCAGCATGAATACCTTTCTCCACTAAATCCTTAGTTGCCATAGCAACAAAATTGACCTTATTTTCATTTGTGCATGCTAGCACTACTATGCCAGAGCCTAAACGCTCCCTTAAATTATCTCCTAAATTCCTTAAACTATTTACATCCATATTTTCAACTTTACAAGTCACTACATTTATTCCATCTATAACTTGTTTATTATCTAGAATATCATCAGCTATAGATTTAGCCATCTTATTCTTTAAAGTAGCTATTTCTTTTTCCTTGACCCTCAATTCTTCTAATAGGGCTTCTACCTTTGAAACTGTATTCTTCCTATCAACTTTTAGTAAAGTAGAAAGTCTATCCATATTGGCTTCTAGCTCTAGTAGATATTCATAAGCAGCCCTTCCAGTGATAGCTTCAATTCGCCTTATTCCAGCTGCAATACTAGATTCGCTTATTATCTTGAACATACCTATATTTCCTGTATTGTCAACATGGGTACCACCACATAGTTCTATAGAGTATCCACCCATCTGTACTACCCTTACTCTATCCTTATATTTATCTTCAAATAAACCAACTGCTCCCATACGTTCTGCTTCTTCCAAAGAAGTTTCAGTAGTTGAAACATCCATTTGTTCAAATATTTTTTCATTAACTATTCTTTCAATCTGCTCCAATTGCTCTTTGCTTACTGCTTCATAGTGGGTAAAATCGAACCTTAACCTATCAGCTGCAACTAAAGAACCAGCTTGATTTACATGTTCTCCTAATACATCCTTTAATGCTCTATGAAGTAGATGGGTAGCTGAGTGGTTTCTCATAATATCACGTCTATTATTACAATCTACAATAGCAACTACTTTATCTCCAACTTTTATACTACCTGCTTCTATTTTTATGAAGTGAGCAATTGCTTCATCTTTTGTATATTGAGTATTCACTACTCTTGCTTTAAAACCTTCCATTTCAATATAACCTGTATCAGCTATTTGTCCCCCTCTTTCTGCGTAGAAAGGTGTTTCATCTAGTATTAGTATACCTTCTTCTCCTTGGCTTAAGCTATCAACTGCTTTACCATCTACATATATTCCTTTTACCTCTGATTCAGTTATGAGCTTTTCATAGCCCTTGAAAATAGTATCATATTTTTTATCCAATTCTAAAATATTGGTGTTTTTCCAGCCTGAATCAGACAACTTTTCCCTTGCTTCCCTAGCTTTTTTCCTTTGTTCTTCCATGCATTCATTAAATGCCTTCTCATCTACTCCCAAACCTTCTTCTTCTAATATCTCTTTAGTTAGGTCCAATGGGAAGCCATAAGTATCATAAAGCTTAAATGCCTTTTCCCCATCTAAATATTTCTTATTCTTCTTAGTCATTTCACGGATATATTCCTCTAATATAGCTAAGCCCTGATTGATTGTTTCCTGGAATTTCTCCTCTTCAACTCTTATTATCTTCTTTATATAAGATTCATTTTCTTTTAATTCTGGATATTCTACTTGCCAGGAAGCAATTACTGCTGAAACTACTCTCTCAAGGAAGGGTTTGTCTATTCCTAATAGTTTTCCATGTCTTGCCGCTCTCCTGATAAGTCTCCTTAAAACATAACCTCTACCTTCATTGCTAGGCAATACTCCATCTCCAACTAAGAAAGTCATTGCTCTTACGTGGTCTGTAATAACTCTAATAGAAACATCCGTCTTTTCATCCTGACCATAAGTTTTTCCAGCCTCTTTTTCAACCACCTTTAATATCTTCCTTACTTCCTCTACTTCAAATATGCTATCTACTTTTTCCATGACAGTTGCTATTCTTTCAAGGCCCATACCTGTGTCTATATTTGGATTCTTTAAAGGCTTGTAATTTCCCTCCTCATCCTTATCAAATTGAGTAAAAACTAGATTCCAAACTTCAATATACCTATCACAATCACAACCTGGTTTACATGTGGCCTTTCCACAGCCATATTTTTCTCCTCTATCTACATATATTTCAGAACAAGGGCCACAAGGTCCAACCTCTAGCTCCCAAAAGTTATCTTCCTTGCCTAAGCGAACTATCTTCTCTTCAGGCACTCCAATCATTTTATTCCATATTTCATGGGCCTCATCATCCTTCTCATATATGGATACCCATAGATCTTCTTCAGGAATTTCCAATACCTCTGTTAAAAACTCCCAAGCCCACTTAATGGCTTCTTTTTTGAAGTAGTCTCCAAATGAAAAATTACCTAACATCTCAAAAAATGTAGCATGCCTATCAGTCTTTCCCACATTGTCAATATCAGCAGTCCTAATACATTTTTGACAAGTTGTAACCCTTTTGCTGGGCGGCTCTTTTTCGCCTGTAAAATAGGGCTTTAGTGGTGCCATACCTGCATTTATTAACAATAAGCTTTTGTCGTTCTTAGGCACTAGAGAAAAGCTTTTCAAGGCTAGATGTTCTTTCTCTTTAAAGAAATTAATAAATTCTCTTCTTATTTCGTGTAAGCCAATTTTTCTCAATTCATTTCACCTCTTAGCTTTATTTTAAAAAAATTCGTCCCAAAATGGGACGAGAGCCTAGCATATATCTATATTTGGATTATAATTTATCCGCTAATTTTTGTCAACTAACTATCCCTGCTCTATTTTTTTATTAATCTTCTTTTTCTAATTTTATCTACAAAAAAACCAAAGAGTATTTTTAATATAGATACTACAGGAATAACAAATATCATTCCCAATACACCAAACATATTACCAGCTATTATAAGTGATAACAGTACTGTTGTGGGATGTAAGCCAGTAGTATCCCCAATTATCTTAGGACCTAGCACGTTGTTTTCTATCCACTGAATTAAAACGAATATGACTGCTACCCATATTCCCTTTGTTACACTATCTAAAAAGGCAAATATAACTGCAGGAACGAAACCCAAAAAAGGTCCAAAATAAGGTATAATATCTGCTATACCAGTAAGTAGGCCGATTACTATTGCAAAATTTATATCTAATAACAATAGAACTAATGTAGTTGCTACTCCCACATATATGGCTAATATGAGTCTTCCCCTTACAAATTGGCTTAAAGATTTGTCTATTTCTATTAATAGCTCCTTCACTTCTAATCTTTTATCTTTGGGTATCAGTAAAAATGTCCGCTTGATTAATTTATCTTTATCCTTTAAAAAATAAAAAGTTAATATAGGTATTAACACCAAACTAATGGTTCTATTAAGTAAATTTCCCACACTAGTAAACAATTTACTCATGTTTGAAAGTACAAGCTCTTGCAATTGATTAATATTATCAAAAATTATGCCTTCTATATTTTCAATTATAGGTGCTATACTTTCTAAATTATAATACCTATAATATAAATCTTTAACAAAATCAGCTATTCTATTAAAATAAACTGGCAATACTACCAATACTTCCTTAAGTTCCCTACCCAATCTAGGTATAAAGGAAATAGAAATAGCAATAAATATTCCAAATATAACTATGTACAATAATATAATCCCTAAACCTCTGGAAATATTGTGCCTTTCCATATAATTAACTATTGGATTCAACAGGTAAGAAAAAATTAGAGATATAATGATAGTAAATAAAATATTAGGTATAATATCATACCTTTGAATTAAAGTATAAAAAATATAAACTAGTAGAACCACTGCTAAAAATTGAAAAGTCCTTTTTCTACTTATCTTAATTCTCTTATCTTCATCTACAAACCTGTTACCAATATGTATCAAATAGTAAATAAGCAAAAACAATATAATAAATACTAAAAGGATTAAGCCTCTATTTAAAATTAAAAGTTGCATGTTCATATCCTTATCACCCATATCATATTATATATTGGGATAGACTATTAGTCTATCCCAATAATGTATTTATACCATTTACTAAAGTTGACTTTGCTTTTTTAGCTGTTTTCATTATTTTTCTTCTAGAAACATTTTTAGTATTAGTAGCCATAAGCATTCCTACAGATAGGCCTACCATACTGCCAATTATAACGCCATTTTTAATTTTGTTTTTCTTCACTGTTTATCCTCTCCTTTGTTATTATATCTACTATTCTTTTCATTTCTGTGTTATTTAGTCATATATATTTTTTGCAGTCTTAGATAATTTTGTAAAATCAACTCAATATATTACTCTTAATTTTTATTGCTTCTTCATCTATAATAACATTATCAAGGAGAGGCAGATAGTTTCTTCCTTTAATTATATC
Organism: uncultured Bacillota bacterium; assembly: GCA_937967955.1. GTDB lineage: Bacteria > Bacillota > Clostridia > Tissierellales > Tepidimicrobiaceae > JAAYHX01. The sequence goes on from CALBUB010000043.1 coordinate 53,849, forward strand.
CTCAAACACGCCTTCCGTTATAATAAAACCATCAATTTTACCATCATCTTTATCTATTACTATATCTCTTATAAAACCTACAAATTCTCCATTTTCATCCTTAATGTCTTTATTAAAAAGTCTTGCACCTTCTTTTTCACTAGATATATTTCTTTCCAATCTTTCTTCCAATTGTTTAACATCTTTAGTATATACTACTTGGTTATTGTTTAAAAAAAGGATATCTTCGTACTTAATAATAGCTTTATTTTTTATTAAATTATCATTTTTAATAATTAAATATTCCACTCTTTTATAATCATCAGAACAAATTATTTCTTCAATCTTACCAACTGGCTCTTTTGTATCCTTATCAAGAACTTTTAAAGTTAATAGTTGTTTATACCTAATCATGGTTATACCCCTCTTCATATACTATATTAATATTTTTTCTCCTACAGAGATTAATATTTAAAATAGGAATATCCAATTTTATTATAAAAATGTAATTATTAGAGGGACATAACCTTAAAGTTTATTAATGGTCGTGTGGATCTACTGGTTCAAAATCTTCCAAACCTTCAATATGAATGTTGTTCTTTTCTGCATAATCCTTCAAAGCTGACTTAATAGCTTGTTCCGCTAAAACAGAGCAGTGCATCTTAACAGGAGGTAAACCATCTAAGGCCTCTGCTACTGCTTTGTTTGTAACTTTCATTGCTTCTTCAATAGTTTTTCCTTTTATCAATTCTGTAGCCATACTTGAAGAGGCAATAGCAGAACCGCAACCAAAAGTTTTAAATTTTGCATCCACAATAACTCCATCTTCTATTTTTAAGTACATCTTCATTATATCTCCACATCTAGGATTTCCAACTTCTCCTATACCATCTGCATTTTCTATTTCTCCCACATTTCTTGGATTTATAAAATGTTCCATTACTTTCTCTGAATACATTTACTTTCCCTCCTTTTTTACCTTTTCATACAAAGGTGACATTTCCCTTAATCTAGATACTATCTCAGTAAGTTTTTCTACTACATAATCTACTTCTTCTTCAGTATTGTAATCACCTAGTGTCAATCTCAATGAGCCATGAGCTATTTCATGGGGTAGTCCTATAGCTAATAGAACATGGGAAGGCTCTAATGAACCAGAAGTACAAGCAGAACCACTAGAAGCTGCTATTCCTTCCATATCCAAACTAAGTAACATAGATTCTCCTTCTATAAATTCAAAGCACAGATTTACATTACCTGGCAGCCTCTTTGTTGGATGTCCATTAAGTCTTACATAGTCTATATTGTCAAATACCTTTTTAATAAGCCTATCTCTTAATCTTATAAGCTTTTCATTGTTTTCCTCTAAATTTTCATAGGCTAATTCTATAGCCTTACCCATTCCAACAATGGCTGGTACATTTTCTGTTCCTGCTCTTCTACTTCTTTCTTGTCCACCACCTGTTATTAAGGAGTCTATTTTAACACCTTTTCTAATATATAATGCCCCAACACCTTTTGGTCCATAGAATTTATGAGCAGACATGGACAATAGGTCTATATTTAACTCGTCCACATCTATCTTTATATGTCCAACTGCTTGAACAGCATCAGTATGGAAATATATGCCGTGTTCCTTGGCAATTTGTCCTATTTCCTTTATAGGTTGGATAGTTCCTATCTCATTATTGGCAAACATTATAGTAATCAATATTGTATCTTCAGTTATGGCTTCTTTCAGCTGCTCTAAGTCTACTATTCCATATTCATCTACATCTAGATAAGTAACCTTAAAACCTTGTCTTTCTAAGTATTCACAAGTATGTAAAACAGCATGATGTTCAATTTTGCTTGTAATAATGTGATTTCCTTTGTTTCTGTTTGCAAAGGCAACCCCTTTTATAGCCCAGTTGTCAGCTTCAGAGCCTCCAGCAGTAAAGAATATTTCCTTTGGATCGGCATTTATAGCTTTTGCTACCCTTTCTCTAGCTATTTCAATTGCATTTTTAGATTTGCTTCCTAAAGTATATATACTAGAAGGATTCCCATAATTTTCTGTAAAATATGGCAGCATCTCTTCTAATACTTCTTTTTTTACCCTAGTAGTAGCCGCATTATCCATATAAACATACTTATTCATACCTAAAGCCTCCTAAAGTTATTTATTGATTTGATTTTTCTGATTGTCAATCATATCTTGTAATGAAATTGAATCGATTACATTGCTAATACTTTCATTTATTTGAGCATATACAAATCTTGTTGCACAATCCTCTTCATTTTCACATTTTTTGCTGTCATCTTCCACACAGTCCACTGGAGCCATGCTTCCTTCAAGAGTGCGTAATATATGCCCTACAGTAATTTGTTGTGGATGCTTGGCTAACATATAGCCACCTTGAGCTCCTCTTACACTCTGCAGCAGGCCTTCTTTTCTTAAGACTGAAAAAAGCTGTTCTAAATAGTTTTCAGAAAGACCTTGTTTTTTTGCAATAGTATTTAATGGTATTGGCCCTTCCCCGTAGTGTAAGGCTAGCTGATACATAGCTTTTAAACCGTATCTACCTCTAGTAGATAACTTCATAAAAACACCTCTTTTTAATTCCCAGTAAATTACTTGACATTCCAAGCTAATTATAATATACCCTACTATTTCTGTCAACATTCAAATCTTTTTTAGACTTTTTTAACAAAATAAAAAGGAGCCTAAGCCCCTCAAATTAATCATCACCATACAAGTCCCCATATTGAAGTGGGAAAAATAGTGGGAAAGGTTGGTTATCAAAGTCATCACAAATATCCTCTGGCGTAAATTCTTGACATTGTGGTGGTTCAGGACAGAAGCCAAATGTAGGTATTAGTAATTGCACCCTACCCACTACTTTTATTACTATAAATACTCCTACGGCAAAGGTTACTTTGCTATCCATTACTATTGGTTGACCTAATACTTTAGAACTGGTCTCTGTAACAATATTAAATTGAAACTCATCTCTAGCTTCAGGCATAAACAATATAATATCTTTATCTATATCTGGCAAATTATTTTCAATAACACTTCCATCTGACAAAATTATTTTATAGGGTGTTCTTAAGGTAAATCTAACCCTTTTAAAATTTGGTTTATTGGGAAGATCATCTATCCTCAGTGTATCAGGTACAATATATCCTGATTCAAATTTAATTGAGCTAA